>CAYTTD010000473.1:0-2084 GCA_964440595.1 uncultured Gaiellales bacterium | reverse complement strand
CTGAGTATTGCCTTCACAGCCTTTACGGTAACGCTGTCTGCCTGTTGATTGCCATAGATGTTGACATGCCCAAGCTCGGCAATGTCTACAGCCTGGCCGTAACTGTGGAGAGATATGTTTCCTCCTGCCGTGAATACGCTGTGCCCACTGATCAACGAGCTGACTCGAACGTGACCAAACCTGTTGGCAAGAAATCCGATCGTAACCAGCACTCGTGGGTCAATCAGATCTGCTCTGATATCGCCTCGACCGGTTGCATAGATCTCAATGCGTTCGTCGTCAAGAATTCTCTTGGCAAGATCCTTTCTTACGTCCTCATCGTCAAGACCTTTCTCCATCGCCTTTGCACCCATTGCGTTGAAGAAGCCAGCCAGGAATACCGATCGCCTTGTCGACGCTGCATCTTCACCGAAGTATTTCGACACCAAAGCGCCACGAGATTTACCAACAGGCTCGCTGGCAAGGTACGAAGCAACCGTTGCAGCTGCATCGCGCTCGCTGGTCGCCTCTACTGTGCCCGACTTATCTGCGTCCACACCAAACTGCAGCCACTGGTCAGAGGTCAGCCGTGTTCCGATGAAGCCGCCTGAGGCCGGATCACCCCATCGGCTTTCAATCCATGCTACCGATGCAAGCAATCCGAAGCTGACATCGTGCGACTCGGCTGCATCCGCCAAAAGCTTCGCACGCTCTGGCGACATCTTCGGCATGTCAGGGATTCGACCTGTTACCTTGTAAGACTCGCGGAATGTACGAGCATCCTGGAATTCCGGGATATCAAGCGCTACGTTGTTCTTGTGCTTTCTTGCCTCAAGCACTGGATCTTCTTCCGCTTCATCGGGCTTTTCATTGGTGTTGCCCGAACCGCCTGCGCCGCTTCCTCCACCGCTTCCACTGGCACCACTGCCACCGTCACCACTGCCAGCAGCGGAGTCTGAACCGCCCTGGGTGCCACTCGAGACACCGGTTGATGTGTCTCCCTGAGGTGAACCGTTACCAGAGGCACTACCATCCGGATTTGTTGCCGCATTGTCAGGCCCAGGTGCATTGTCGCCTTGCGGACACTGGTTAGATGCTACCTGTGCTTCGGTGCAAGATGCACCGCCACCAAGCGCGTCACCGTTTGTCGGAGCTGGTGCCGTAGCATCTGTACCGCCCTCGGTGAATACCTCGGTCATGCCGCTGGTTGATTCAGCCTGCTGCACTGGTTCCGCAGATGTTGGTTCCGGGTTGGTCTGAACAACCGGATCAGGCTGTGGAGCCGGATCAGCAACAGGTGCTGGTTCTGGATCTGGGGCCGGTTCTGGCTGAGGCTCAGGCGTTGTTACCGGTTCGGGCGCTGATGTTGCACCATTTCCGCCAGCGTTCGGCCCCGTACCTGCGTCACACGCATTCGGGTTTGCAAGAGCCTGTGAGTCCGATACCAGCGTTCCGTTGACTGTACACGGCGGACCATCAGCAAAGACGGTCATTGCGCCGGCGGCCGCAAGAAACGATGCAAAGCACACGCTCGCAACAATTCTTAATAGATACTTTCCCTGTAAATAAGTCATTGTCATCCCTAACAACTTGATCAATCAACCAATCGTGGTTTACCTATCGGCAATTTCGACAAACATGTTGAGTGCGAATTCATCAATTAGCTGCAGACCTTTCCGAATTTGTGCCATTTGCTGGCCTTTCACTGGGGTTCAGGCTATGACGCCGCAAATCGTGTAACCATGCAGAAGTTTTCCAAATCGTTACAATTCGCCCAAGTGCCCCTGTAGCTCAGTGGATAGAGCACCGGCCTCCGGAGCCGGGAGCGCTGGTTCGATTCCAGCCAGGGGCATTACCGTTCACGCTATTATGTGTCCTGGCAGGGATTTTTCGCTGCTGGATGATTCGAATGGCCAATAAATCTACGAAAACAAGTAAGCATGTCTTTGATTCCTCGCATAAGGCGTGGTCCGAAAGGTCCAAAGCTTGAAGGCGTCGTGCAACAGCACGAGGCCCGCGTTGACGTGCTTGAACATGGCGGGCTACGCTGGCTGAACGTAACTCAGCCTTCCCGCGTTGAGATTGATGCTCTTACAGGACAGTAC
>CAYTTD010000472.1:0-2084 GCA_964440595.1 uncultured Gaiellales bacterium | reverse complement strand
AATTGTTATCGGCCAAAAAGATCATTTCCTGAATTCAAGCGTTAGCGGGATTTTGTCGATACACCACTGGTACGCACATGGGTACCTCTATGTTTGCGTGCAATGCCTACCAGTGGCAATACCCACAACTTGTGAGAGTGACATGCTTGATCGTCTGAACAGAGTCATTTCAACTGCATCAGCAAGCCTGATGCCAGACCGCATCGTTCGCGCAGCAGCGCAGTCGATTGCGATGGAGTTTGAGCTACCGCGTGTCGATATTTGGCAGGCTAACTCTGGTCGCTTTGTGCAATCAGCGACGGGTGGATTTGGCGATACGATTCCTGCTGTACCGGATCTGTTGCCGACAGGTGTGCAAAACCGGGAAGACCGAAGGGTCAGCATGCTGCCGGATGCCGGCAAGGATGACGTTGGCATCTGGAGCTCCTGGGCCGAACACCTTTCAATGGCTGGCTGCAACGAGCTTTTGATGTTGCCACTGGTCACCGGTGATCGGGTAACGGGCTGCATCACCATATGTACGAGTGATACTGACAGCGAGACATTTGAGGCACTGCGAATTGCGTCGCGACACGTTGCAGACTCCCTTGAAAAAGGACGATTGCACAGAGCAGCGATGAAAAGCTCCGCTGCCGTACGCGCTCAGGACGAAGTAATGGGAGAGCTCGTAACGTGCCGCAACCCGCACGATGCGGTTGTAGTGGTTGAGAGGCTAGTCAGGCGCGCCGACCCACAGAGCAGCGTTGTACTGGTTGCGTGGGATGGAACCGGGCACGCAGTGTCCTATGACTCTGACTCAGCAGACTGGTCTTCACTATCCGACGCCGACCAAGACACCATTGAATCCTTGACCGGGAGTCGTCCGGTAGTACGCATCAATGCCGAATCACTGACCTCAAAGTCTTTCACTTCACTGGTCGCAAGCCTCGACAATAATTCCATCCCACTTGTTGCCGGCATGCTGAAGACGCCCCAGAATCAAGTCGGTGCACTGTTCTTTGTACCTTCCAGTCTTGACACCATTGAGCGTCTTGAGCTCTTGCTTGAGACGATTGCTCCCACGGTTGGCAGCTCTCTCGAATCAATCATTCGAAACTCAGTGCACGAAACAAGATTGCAGATGCATTCACTCGTACACCGGATTTCTCGCATGATTGCAGCAGAGCCCAGCGCCTCAGATGTGTTCAGGCGCTGTGTTGACGGAGTAAGTGACGCGCTTCCGGTAACCCGATTCGCCGTGTACGACGTAAACCGCAATCTGCGCGCAGAAGCCGGAGTTGATACCGGGCGGCTGCCCGCGCGGCAGGAACGCGACCTGATCGCCACCGCAGCACGCAGGCGCACAACAAGCAGAAGCGAGTACATGGAGTCACTCAGGCTTGCCATTCCACTGATTGGTCAGGGCACGCTGCACGGCACCGCATATGCGGAGATTGAAAACAATGTCGGCGGAGCGATGCACGACACTGAGATGATCGAGGAGGCTCTGAGCCTGATTGCAGAGAACACTGCATCCACACTCGCAATAATCGCAGCCGGCGATAACCTTGAACGGAGCTACCTCTCAACCATTCAGTCACTGATCCATGCCCTTGAGGCAAGTGATCAGTACACGCATGATCACACGTGTGACGTAGCGATGTGGGCCGTTGAGATTGGCAGGCGCATGGGCCTGAATGAGCCGGAGATTCGCGATGTAGAACTCGGAGCCATATTCCACGACATTGGAAAGATTGGTATTCCTGGCGAGATTCTCAACAAGCCGGGCAAGCTCACTGAGACCGAGTTTGAGGTGATGAAGAAGCACACGATCATCGGCGAGCGCATCATTGCTCCAATCGAGTTCCTGCGCAACGTACGATCAATCGTTCGACATGAGCACGAGCGCTGGGACGGCGCCGGATACCCAGACGGTATCTCTGGCACGGACATCCCGCTTGGAAGCCGCATCGTATTTGTGTGCGACGCATACCACGCCATGACGAGTGACCGCCCGTACCGCAAGGCGATGGCTCCGGAGAAGGCGCGGCAGATCCTCATAGATAACGCGGGCACACAGTTTGACCCAGCCATCGTGTCTGTAT
>CAYTTD010000471.1:0-2085 GCA_964440595.1 uncultured Gaiellales bacterium | reverse complement strand
ATAGTTGCGAGCCTTGTCAAGCTCCTTCTGAGCCGGCTTATGCGACAGGATCTTCCAAACCTCTTTGACAATCGCACCTACCGCGAGGTCTACCCGGTCAACGTCCACGCCAGCATGCACCGCCAACGAGCCGGTCTCGCGGTTGGCGTCGTGGTGCGAGTAGACGTAGTAGCACAGACCAAGCCGTTCCCGTATTTCGGTAAACAGTCGAGACGACATTCCGCTTCCGAGAATGGCGTTCAACACCGACAACGCGTAGCGGTCCTCATCCATGTAACCCGGCGCACGCAGCCCCACCACAAGGTGCGCCTGCTCTGACTCCTTGTGGTGAAGCCTCACCTGCGGCGAGCCCTGCTGCCACACAGCCATGTCGCAATCGCCCTCATTCGCCGAACCGATGCCAGCGAAGCGCTCGCGCATCAACGACAGCGCCTCAGGCGACACTGCCCCGGCAAGCCCGGCGACGCACCGGTTGGCTGTATACCAACGATCGATGAATCCACGAAACAGATCACGGTCAGCGCCCTTGATCACATCTTCCGTGCCAATGATGTCCCAGCCAAGCGGTTGATTGCCATAGAGGAGGTTGTCGTACACGTTGCCCACATAGCGCGCCGGGGTATCGCGATACATGTTCATCTCCTCCAGAATCACGCCTTTCTCGCGCTCAATCTCATCCCCATCAAATCTCGAGTTGAGGAGCATGTCGGTCAACACGTCCACCGCAAGCGGCAGGTGCTCTGATGCACACTTCACGTAGTAGCCGGTGTACTCTTTTCCCGTGAAGGCATTGAAGTCACCTCCAATGCCATCAATTTCTACCGAGATCGAGTGCGCAGTTGGACGACGCTCAGTGCCCTTAAAAAACATGTGCTCTGCGAAATGGGCAATGCCACACTCCTCCTGCCGCTCGAAACGCGACCCAACGCCAAACATCACCAGTGCAGTAGCAGACGGTGATTGTGGGTTGTCCGCCGTGAGAAGGCGCATTCCATTGTCCATTGTCTCAAGCTCAAACATTCTTCCTCCTGACGAAAAGGGATGCAGTGCACTTCCCGCCAACTGCACACCCGAAACTTCGCCTGAGTCAAAGTAGCTGCAAGTTTCGCGACTGTGCGGATGGGGAACCTTCAAATGCACAATAAGTATGCAGCCGATGCGGAGGGGTTGAATGACCGACAACCGATCAAACCATGTGTTAATTGTGGAGGACGAGGAGAGCATCTCATCCTTCGTTCGAATGTATCTTGAAAAAGAGGGGTTCCGCGTCACCGTTGCACCCACCGGCGCATCTGCTTTGACCGCAATCAAGGATGACAGTGTCGACCTGGTCACGCTCGATCTGATGCTCCCCGATATGGACGGCCTTGATATCTGCCGCGCTGTTCGCAGCTCCAACAACGACATTCCAATCGTCATGCTGACTGCACGCGATGAAGATATAGACAAGATTGTCGGACTCGAAGTTGGTGCCGACGATTACATGACCAAGCCATTCAACGCGCGTGAACTTGTTGCCCGCATCAAATCGATCCTCCGCCGAGCAACGCGCCAACCTTCGTCAAGCGGAGGCCGGCTTGAGTGCGAGGGCGTTGTAATGGATTCAGGAAAGCGTGAGTGTCACGTCAATGGCGAGCCGATCACCTTGGCGCCAAAGGAGTTTGACCTGCTGTGGGAGCTCCTCGAACACAACGGCATCGTGCTGAATCGTGAACAGCTCCTCGAGCGCGTGTGGGGGTACTCGTTTGCAGGCGACACCCGCACCGTCGATGTTCACGTGCGACAGCTGCGCAAGAAGCTCGGCGATGCGTGTCCAGTAGTTACCGTGTGGGGAAGCGGCTACAAGATTGGTGGCGACGTAAACGCCGCCTGATGCGAGACGGGCAAATTGACTACCTCTCTTGACGAGCAGCGACTGAATGAGCTTGCCGCGACCACACTTCAGCAAAGGTCACTCACGGTTCGCATTGCATTCGTGCTGTTTGTAGTTGGCTTTGGTTGTCTACTGCTGGGCGCGGGAGGCGGTTACGTCGCAACCAATAGCAACTTTGAGCGCGTAATACAATTTGGTGCTCTGGCATTTCT
>CAYTTD010000470.1:0-2089 GCA_964440595.1 uncultured Gaiellales bacterium | reverse complement strand
GAGCTAACGACCTGATCTGCGCGACAACGGGCTCTCTCCCCTTCATACATGTCTCCCCATCATGAATGTTCCACGCGCTGTCAGTTCATCGCAAAACCTCAGGCAGGTGTTTCAGCGATTGGCTTTCCAGGCCATAAACCAGCCGGCGCCACCAATAACCGTAAGTAAAATGCCAAATACCATCTGTTCCCAAAACCTGCGGTAAAGTGACTCGGTAGCGTTATTCACGATCGAGTTCATTGCCGTTGCCCAACGTGGGTCTGCGAGGGTAACTAGCTCGCTTGTTGTTGAGTTGTTGATGCTTTTGAAGACCAGCAGTGCAGCAACGGAAAGTCCCAGCGAAACTCCGGCACGTATTGTTGCCCCTGCCCATGCCTTACCCATGATAGCTATCGATGCAACAAGCATGATGAAGCCTGCGGGTGTAAGCACGCCACCGATGCCCTTTGTGAACGAAAGTGCTTTGACCAGATAATCAATTGGTGTCGAACGCGGGATGGGCAGTTTCGTCTGCTCAGCTGGTACGAGTTCGATGATTTGAGTTGACGCACCAGACTGTTTCGCAGTCTCAACAAAAAACGGTCTGAAATCAATGGTGAATAGCGTTGAGGTCTGTTTCTCGGGGTTATCCACAACCGCCATGAGTTCGCTATGTGCATTGGTATTCATATCAACCCATGCCTTTTCGACCTCAGGTGTTGCGAGGGCTCGTTCAAGCTGTGCCTGCGTGGTTGTCTCGGTCTTGTTAATGCCCTGCTGAATCTGTTCTGGAGTGACGCCAAGCTCTCCCGCCATCCTGCTGGTGAACTGCACCTGCGTAGCGCCAATGATTTCGCCCAACACTTCAGCCATGACGCTCTTCACCGTTGGATCCCTGAGGGATTCAAGGCTCATTCTTCCCCAGCGATCGGTATCAAGCATGTCGTCGCGCAACCAGCCAGTGAAGGCGCCCAGCATCATGATCGGAACAGCAAATGAAATCAGGGTATAAGACGCAACTGTGGCGAGCACCGATGGGCGTTCAGAAGAACTTCGTTTTGTCACTTTGACGAGGATTCCATGCTCTTTGTAAATGCGTCAGGGTCGATGTTTGCGCCACCTTCATAGAGGCGTTGATGCCGGGAACCGTCTGTGATTATTCGGTATATCGAGTCGGGACCTGGAAGAAAGCTGAGTCCATAGAGTGGCCCCTCGTCATGCCCGCCATTCTCAACGTTGAGTCTGCCGAAACGAAAAATCCTGCCAATGAATGGCTGAGTGACTCGCAGCTCATCGATTTTTGACAGCGGGGTGGATCGGACATCCCGATCAAGTATTCCGCTGACGTGCAGAACCTTTTCGTCTGAGATGACAAATCGCTCAAACCACCATCCAGCAATCACCCAGAGAGCGGAAAGCAGAGCGGCAACTGAAACCAGTGCCCCCGCCCACAGCAGCACGGTGCCAACTATGTTGTCCAGCGCGTCAGTAGAGTTGACCGCCCACACGATTGTGAGTGCAACCGCCATTAGAAACAACCGTTTCAAAAACCCGATTCCGATAACCAGTACGTGTTGGCGCGTAGCAAACACAACCTGTTCATCAGTGCCAAGAAACTCAGAGAGACTCTGTTGTGCCTTATTGTTGAGCTTAGGTGATCCAGCCATGCCGCTTTCATACCCCACTTGGCTCCCGTTCACTCCTTCCGCGGGATCCAAGCCAGATTCCGCCCAGCAGAAGTGCTATTGCGAACAGCATGTTGACCGTTATGGATTCGCTCAGAAGCAACGCACCATAAACCACCGCCAACAAGGGTAGGGCATAGTTGACCAGCGACGCCCTTTGGGCCCCAACCAGACTCAGCAGGATGTAGTAGAGGATCATTCCTCCTGCAGTTGCAAAGACTCCCAGCATCGCGAGGCTGAACCACGACTTTCCAGCAACGTCCATCGGTGGATGAATGAGCAGAGCTGGCACGATGAAGATTGCCGTTGGCGCGCCACATGACCATCGTGCCAGGCGCATCGGAGCCACGCCATGGAGCAGTGCCCTGGTTCCGTTTGCATTGACCGCATAAAGCAGCGCGGCAAAAAGGATCGCAAAGTAGGGC
>CAYTTD010000469.1:0-2104 GCA_964440595.1 uncultured Gaiellales bacterium | reverse complement strand
GGATTCTCTCCAGACAAACTCGCCGTCAGCGTTGAGTACAACCATCGGGTTCATGGTTTTGCCACGGTGATGCGTGTCGCATAGGAATACATATGGAAATTCCAATCCTTTTGACGCATGAATGGTCATCAACCGAACAGCACCCGAAGCCTCATCCGCAATAGAGGCCTCTCCCTCGGCACCAAAGAGATGCTGGATACCTGCAAGTTGTATGAAACGACCAAGATCCCCCATCCCCATTGCTATCGCCTCGCTTGCCAGCTCTACCATCTTGCGCGCATTGGCATGGTGGGAAAAACCGTTGTCAGTTCCGTCGAGCATTCTCAGGTATCCGGTGTTATCAAATGCGGTATCCAGGCAGCTGAGCAAATCTCCTCTCTTTGCGAGTTCTCTAATCTGATCAACCGTCTCAGCCATAAAGGCGAGGCGATCATTACCTGAATCTCTGACCAGCTCATATAGATCGCCGGCTCCGCCTTTGTAGGTGCGCACGAGATCGTCGATGACGCTGTATTCAACCCTGCACCACGGCGCCCTCATCACTGCGATGAGCGCACGTACGTTCCTCGGGTTATTAGCCACGCGCAACAGATTAAGTGTGTCAACTATCAGCTGCTGACCATGAAATCCTTTGGACGCCTGTCTGACTGCGGGAATTCCAAAGCTGTGCAACATTGCCTCAAACAACGCAGCGTTTCCCTGGCGGGCAAACAGGAGCACAATTTCTCCGGGGTCAACACCCTGATCCATGAGTGTCCTCACACGCTGCGCAACCGCTACGGTTTCAGTGAACCTGCGCCCATGTTGTGCTGATCTCTCGGAAAAAAGGATCTCCATTTTTTTATCGTATTTTTCCGGGGAACCAGGACTGTTCAACCGGTTGAATCGTTCACCAAACTCCTGGGAAAAAACCTTGTTGACTACCTCCAGTACCGGAACGTCTGACCTGAAGTTGGTGGTTATGGAGACCACCTCATTTTCGGGTTTCGTGGCGGCATGTCGGAATACCTCCACATCGGCCCCACGAAAACGGTAGATGCTTTGCCACTCGTCGCCAACCATGAATAGCTCCGTACCCTCAGCCAGCAGCTCGATGATCCTGCTCTGTAGACGATTTGTATCCTGAAACTCGTCGATCATGAAGATAGACCATCGTGCTTTCAGACATGTGCGCACCTCAGGATCTTCGAGCAATCTCAGCGCGGTGTATTCCAGTTCTGAGAAATCCAGCGCGCCCGCCTCAGACATCTTCATCTCGTAAATGCTGCGCCAACGGGAATGTATTGCCTCAATAGCGGAAGTCCTCCCGACGATACCTGCCTCAAGGCAACAGCTGCTCCATTTGATACGAGCGTCTGGCGACTGTTGTCTTAGCCCCTCGAGCTCGTGCAGCAACGCTTGAAGTCGGGTGGTCCCAACCCCTGACAACAGCTCGATGATGTCTTCTTCTTCGCTGTTCCAGATCTCCGCAATCAGGTCTTCAAAAGCCATTTTTTGCAGCCATGCTGCCTTGGTGGCATCCAAAACATCGAAAGCCGGGTCAACTGAAACGCAAACGCCATGGAGTCGGATAATCGTTGCACAAAGAGAGTGGATCGTGCCAATGAGCGATTGGTCGACGGCAGCCGCCAGATCAAAGCGGCTCTTTTCGGAAAATCGTTCGGCGATTCTCTGTTTGATTTCCTGCGCCGCCTTCTCTGTGAAGGTGACTGCCACTATTGAGCGCAATGGAATATTTCGGTTGAGCACGGCGTCAACTATCCGCTCAACCAGAACCCGTGTTTTGCCGCTGCCTGCTGCAGCGGTCACCAGTACACGGCCGCGAGCGTTGAATGCCAACTGCTGTTCGCTGGTAAGGTTGATGTCAGACATCTCGCGCCGCCTCATCAACACGGCATATGTCTGAGAAGCTGCACCATGACGGGCATTCTCCATCAATCGGTTTACTTGGAAAGTTACCGTTCTTGATGCCATCAGCTGCCTGGTTCATCAACATGGTGGACTCCGCGATGAGCTCCTCTATGTCCTCGTGAGTGAATCGATCAGTTTTGTATTCGCCTGTGAAGTGCGGCGTCTAGTCCCGATCAATTATTCATCGAGCCCG
>CAYTTD010000468.1:0-2105 GCA_964440595.1 uncultured Gaiellales bacterium | reverse complement strand
ACACTCATCAAATACATCATAGTTGGGTAACAGATGCTTTTTGTAAGTGGACGTTATTCTGCCGCCCTCGATCAGCGCCGCGGCGTTGTACAACCGCCCTGACTCAACGAGGGGAAAACCAATCAGCGTTGGCACCTCGATCTGACCACTTATGTGTTGAAGCATCGACTGACAATCGTCAATAAAGTGCGGCTTTAATAAAAGGTCTTCTGCCGGATACCCGCAGATCGTCTGCTCAGGAAACACAACAAGTTCGGCACCAGCATCATTTGCCTTACGACTCCACTCGATGACTTTCTCACCGTTACCGCTGATGTCACCGACTGTCAGGTTTATTTGGCATAAAGCGATTCTCATGACTTTGATACTACAGATCCAAATTTTCTACATTACTTGCAACTCAGCGCGCTCTCATAGGCCACCCGAACCATTTTTGTTATCTAAATGTAAAGACTGTAATCAAATCATCAAGCAATGCCTGCAAAATGCCGATGAATTACACGCATGTGCGTAAGTAGATTTACAACGATTTCGCGCATTTTATTTGGGGGCAAACTTCTTTGAAGCTAAACGCTGACACCATAGGTGTACCGGTTGCATCTGCATCGGCTTGGGTGCGCGCAGCTGTTCTTACGTTGGTAGCTTTTACCTGCCTCTCAATCTCAATCTTTTCAGATAACGCATCTGCCGCAGAAATTCATCCGGCGCCAGCTGGCAGTGACCCGATGTTTCCATCCCCAAACGGTGACGTGCATGCAATTGAAACAGTCGGAAACAAGTTGCTGATAGGTGGTAAGTTCGATCAGCTTGGATATGACACCGGCAACGTTGCGTCGTGGACTGGTAACCCCTCGCTGATGAACGGAACTCTGCCGGATCAAAAGCAGTTCTCAAACAATGCGTTGCCTGGCATACGAAACTTTCCAAAGGTTCGGGGTGGCGCAATCAAGGTGATCAAGGCTGATCCGAATGAAGCCGGAGCCTGGTTCATCGGGGGTTCATTCACGGCCGTTGGCGACACACCGGTTTACGGCCTTGCAAGGATCAAGCCGGACGGCGCACTCGACACGTCATTCAATATTGATCTGGGGATACCACCGGTAGGTCAACCAGCATCGGTTGAATCAGTCAATGCGATAGAGATCGTGTCTGTACCTGTGCCTGCTGGCAGCAATCCGCGCCAATACATTTACATAGGTGGTGGCTTTGACGGACTGTTTTTCGGTAATACGATGGCATCTGGGCAACTGATTGCGCTTGAACGCCGCGGATCGCCTGGATCGTTTAGCTACTCACTCGCTCAGACAGCAACAGGAATTGATGGGCAGCAGATGCAGGTGAATGACATTCTGTCGGCCACCATTGGAACCACTACCAGTATTTTTGTTGGTGGTGGATCCCAGATCTATCGTTACTTCTACATGGGCGATAAGGCCCTTTACCTGGATTCAAACTGGTCAACAACCAACGGGATTGCCTACAGTGGAGTAGGCAATATTCGTGACCTTGAAATCGTCAGAACCACCCAGGCCGCTGGTAGCCCTTCCAAGACATTACTTGTTGCGGGCGGCCAGATGTTGGTGAAGGTAAATGGCACTCACGTGACAAAGCATCTCATGGCATGGGATACCTCCCTGCTATCGCTTGGAGCGGAATCGCTCGCACCCGCATCAGTGCCGACCACGGACTTGCCAGTTAATTCCATTGCAACACCTGCATTGCCGCCGGGCGCAACTCCGAACGGCATCGTGTTCATTGGCGGAGAATTCACAAGCGTCAACAGCTCGCCCCAGAACAGAGTCGCAAAGCTCTCGTTTGGACACACCACGACAAGCCTCCAGACTTGGCGACCAAATTTTGGCCCGGCCATAACCCCGACAAGTAATCCAAATGATGTTTCTTACAGCGTTTCTGTTGAAAAGGTTGCTTTGGCAGGTGATAACAACCTTATAGTCGCAGGCAATTTTGAACCACCTTCGGGCGACAACAGCCGAACCTTGGCAAACCTGGGTTCGATGAGCACGACCAACGCAACTCTGAGCACCCTCCGGCAGTGGATGCCAATTCCTTCAGACCGTGTGACGGCGCTGACTGTCGTGCCCCAT
>CAYTTD010000467.1:0-2111 GCA_964440595.1 uncultured Gaiellales bacterium | reverse complement strand
ACTGACGCACAATGGCTGCTAGGCTCATTTTCACTCCCCCCTGAGATGTCGTCGACCTGCCCCCGCAGGCACCAAAATCAAGGTAATGCACCACTCTGTTTTCTGAAAGGGGGATGTGTTCAGCGAGCCTGAATCGAACTCAGCAGCCCCGTTCACGCCTCGGACAGGAGATCAAATACATGGTCAAAATTGTGGTCATACCATGGGTCCGGAACATCCTGTGGTACTTTCCTGTTGCCCTCAAGATAATCAGTCATCAAAGCCAAAGTGCAGGCGGGCTCATCTTCGATCGACCTGAAAATTGCCTGTAGATCACTAAAATTTGAACGATCCATAGCGATAATGTAATCAAACGTCTCAAGATCATCTGTTGTGACCTGGCGTGCTGTCAATCCGCTGCCGTCGATCCCATTTTCAGCAAGAACCTTGAGTGTTCCTTCGTGCGGCGGCTCCCCCGCGTGCCAGTCTCCTGTCCCCGCAGAGTCAATAAAGAAATTGTGTTCGATTTTGTGAGATTCGACGTAGTGCCTGAGTATCGCCTCGGCCATCGGTGATCGACAGATGTTTCCCAAACAGACAAACAGTATGTTGATCTTCAACTTTTTTACCCCAGCTATCTCGGTCTCTTGCGGCTGATGCGGCCACTATGTGGTGCCGGTACCGGTCATTTCCATCAGGAATAAACCGTGTCGCTTCATCAATTTTTTCATGATTGAACCTATGACAATTCACATCGCTTCGTCAAAGATCGGCCAACCTCAAAAACCAACGCCACCAACTGCTGCTGGTCTCGAACCAGGAACAGAGACTGCTGCAGTGCCCGGCGAATACATAATCGGGTTCAAGCCTGGGGTGTCACACGCACAGCAAATCGCGGTGATTCGGTCTTTGTCCCCGATCGACTCGGAGCCACTGTCTATGGTCAATGGTCTGTTTGTGCGCGTTGACCCGCAGAAGCCGGTTTCGCTGACGCCCCCCGGTGCAGGTGCTTCTCCAATATCAGACAAGATTGCGTGGATACAGCCGAACTACCTCCACTTCATACGCGACGCACAGGCGGTAAGCAAGGGCGGCACTGATCCAGGCTTAACGCAGCAATATCACCTCGAAAACTTTGGTCAGACAGGTGGAACCAAGGGGGTCGACATCAAAGCGACGGACGCCTGGCGAACATCCACAGGTAAGGATGTCATCGTAGCTGTTGCTGACACCAACATCGACATAAATCATCCCGATGTCAAAGGTAACATCTGGGTCAACGCCAAAGAGGTCGCAGGCAACGGCGTTGACGATGACGCAAACGGATTTGTCGATGACGTAAACGGATGGAACTTCTCTGCCAACAACAACCGACCAGAACAGGGTGGTCAGTCACACGGCACACATGTAGCCGGCATCATCGGTGCAGTTGCCGGAAATGACGTTGGCGGGAGCGGCGTTGCCCCTGGCGCCAAAATCATGCCTTTGAATATTTTGAATTCAAGCACGACCACTGCAAATGCGATCAAAGCCTGGCAGTACGCGGTGCAGAACGGTGCTCACATAATCTCCAACAGCTGGGGTAACAACCGATTTGAGCCCGCATTGGCGGAGGCAGTTGCAAAGGCAACTCAGGCGGGTACCATGATTGTGGTTGCCGCCGGAAATGAGAATTGGGACACAGGCGTTCACGGTAGCTACCCGGACAACTACGCCGGGTCAGTTTCCATTGCTGCAAGTGATCACAACGATCGAAAGGCAAGCTACTCTAACCGCGGAGTCGTAACGATAGACGTTGCGGCGCCGGGGGACGCTATTCACAGCACATTGCCGAGCGGTGGCTACGGAAAGATGAGTGGTACTTCCATGGCAGCACCTGTATATGCCGGTGTTGCAGCGTTGGTGAAGTCGCGTTTCCCGCATCTGACAATGAAGGAAGTTGAGAAACGAATTGCGATGTCAGCTCAGGTCAGAAGCACGGCAGCTCCTTGGAATAGCCTTGTTGCAAATCGCGGTCGAATTGATGCTGCAGCCGCACTTCGGCCTTTAGCGAAGGTCAGCGATTTTACCGAGGCAACCCGAATGTTACCCGCAGTTGGTGAGGAGTCAATGTTCAAGTGGAACAGTGATGT
>CAYTTD010000466.1:0-2113 GCA_964440595.1 uncultured Gaiellales bacterium | reverse complement strand
GTACGAGGGTGCGCGATGCTTTTTCGTTATGGCCTTCAAGTGCCATGTTTTACCGTTACCTTTCGTCCTGTCGTTTCTTCATTGTCATTTTCTTCCTGCCGCCAGCAACTCCGCCAGCTTTGGGACATCAGTGTGCCGGCTCAGCGGCTCCCTTGATGTATATGCCGCTGAGCATTGCAAAGATGAATGCTTGCAGCGTTGCCACCAAACCGAACTCAAAGAGGAAGAAGAACAGTGCAATTGGCACTACACCCACCGCGACTCCGACAGAGCCGATGATGATCGTGAGACCAAGCATCATGAGGATCAGGAGGTGACCTGCCAGCATGTTGGCAAAGAGTCGAACGCTAAGTGACACGAGTCTGAGGGTTTGCGACATTGCCTCAAGACACCAGATAGGCACGGCAAGTACCTTTGGAACTCCTGCAGGCAGCCAGCTCTTGAGGTATCCAAATCCGCCGTTGTTCCTGACGCCTTCATAGTGAGCAAGTACCAAGGTCATTACAGTGAGAGCCAAAGTCACGTTGATATTGCTGGTTGCCGCGTAAAGCCCGAGGTCAGGAAGGGAGCCGTAGTGTGAGTGTTCGCCAAATGGCAGCGGGAAAAACGACACCAGGTTCACCACCCAAAGGAAGAGGAACAATGATGCCACATACGGCATGTAGCGACGGTATACAGGGTTTGTCTCCTCGCCAAGGGTTGCCTTGGCAAGCGCGTTGCGGGCGAACTCGTATACAACCTCGGTAAAGGTCTGCCTGCCGTTCGGCTTTAGCTCCATGCGGCGTCCGACTCGAATCATCCAGATGCAACAGATTGCAGCGGCAATCCACATGTAGATAACTGCCTTATTGATCGACATGTCGATCGGGCCAATCATCAGCTTTGGTCCAATTCGTGGAAGCTCAAACTCAGCAATAGGGCCATAGCAAGCCAGCCATGCGTCAGGGTTTTCTCCCGCAAGATGTTTGACGTGCGGTGTGCACTCCGTGAACTCCTCGGCATGCTTGCCGGACTTTTCGCTGCCAGCTTCGGCGTGACCGGCTTCCTCTCCCGTAGTGTTTGTTGGAGGGGGATCACCATGCGTCGTTGGCTCCGGCGTTTCGCTGGCCAATGCAAACGAAGCGTTCGCTGCAAGGGCTGTAAAAGTTAACGCAAGACACAGTGCCAATACGATTCTTCTCACTCTGCAATCTCCTCAACTCGGGTCATGGTATTGCGAATTTCTCCGATCATGCGAACGCCGATGTCGACGGCGAGCACGATCGCAAACATGATTATTGCGGGCACGGCAATGTCAGGGCGATCCATGCCAATTGGTGCTCCGACCATGAACAGCACAAAAGCAATCAGCCAGACGCGTAGCGTCATGCCGAGGCCAGCCGCGCCTACGGCCATCGTTTTGGGAAGACCTTGAACCAGCTTCATTGTGAAAACGTGGCCCACCCGGTTTACCGCCCAGGCAGTTACCGCAATCGCACATGCCTCCCAAGGCGATCCAAACGATGTCGCTGCGGGGATCATTGCAAGTGCAAGCAGCCCCCCAGCGTTCTCAAGGAGGATGTCAGGCTTCGCCTTTTCTTCTGACGCAGGAACCGTCTTTGAATCCGTTGACAAATCCGAAGATGCGGACGTGCGCTCTGGCCAGTCGTCGTCATCATCATCGAGCTGAGGTTTGAGATGAGAGTAGTCGTGACTCAGCATCTCTTGCCGCATCGGTGCAAAGTAGATCCTGTGAACCGCAGCAAAGCCTGCGGCAGCTCCAACGAAGATGCCTGCGGCAGCGCCGAGCTCCCACGCTCCACCTGCGACCTTGACCAAAAGGCCAAGGGCGGCAGTAAATACGAATGTCACTGCAATGAGTAGCAGACCTGCTCCCATCGCATTGCCATTCCTCACGCAAATCACCATCCAATCACGCATGCGCTTGATCCGTACAGCGGTACAGGGCCAAAAACCGGCACACACACACCAATTGGCGGAGTATAGACAAAAACAGTCGAGCGGGGTAGCAGAATTCGTTACAAATTCTGAAATGGTTATCTGACAGCGTTGGCCACCGCAGGCAAACCAATGGCCTTTGTCGGCAGCAAGGTGTGAGCATTTGCAGATCATT
>CAYTTD010000465.1:0-2122 GCA_964440595.1 uncultured Gaiellales bacterium | reverse complement strand
CGGCATCGCTGGTGACGACACCCGTATGATCGATGAGATGGGAAGCGTGCCGTGTGACGGCATGGTCATTGCAACTCCCGTTGGCTCCACTGCTTACAACCTCTCAAATGGTGGCCCAGTTGTAGCGTGGGGCACAGGTGGTTACGTAGTGAGCTTCATCGCGCCACACACTTTGTCGGCACGACCACTGGTGGTAGCTCGAGGTCACACGGTCACTTTCAGGCACCTTGGGCGCGGAGCAGCTCTAAAGCTGTTTGCCGATGGGCGTGACATCGGTGTTGTATCTGCTGATAACGAGGTCGAGGTCACAATGAATCAAGGCACCGGGCCCGTAATGGCTCTCGTTGAGCCACGAAGTTTCTATGCAAGGTACCGCGACTGTTTTGCCCGCCAGGCCGACAGCTTTATACAAGGAGGCAGAAGTTGATAACCAGCCTTTTTCTGCAGAACTTCGTAATTGTCAAAGAAGCGCGCATAGAGCCATGCCCAAAGCTGAATGTGATCACGGGCGAGACTGGTGCGGGAAAAACACTGCTTATGTCAGCTATCAGCGCAGTACTGGGTGGAGACACAAACGGGTCACTGGTTGGGGGGCACGGTAACGACGCATGGGTTGAGGTTGAGTTTGAGGTCGCAGAATCCTTTTGGAGCCAACCCGGCATGGATGTGTTTCGAGATCTGAGACCCGCAGAGGATGACGGCAACAAAACCAGCATTCTGGTTCTGGGGCGACGGATTGCATCGAGTGGCCGCAGTCGAGCGTTCGCCTGGGGGCGATCGGTTACAAAGGAGGATCTGCGCGCGGCAGGAGCAGTGCTGGTAGCTACCGCTGGGCAGCACTCTGGCAGACGAATGATCAATTCCTCCCACCAGCGTCATATTCTCGACGAATGGACGGCAGAACGATCTACCTCGACTGATCACCGGCATCTTCTGGTGCAGATGCACGAGGCGTGGCAGAATCTGATTGGTGCGAAGGCTGCGTATGACGAGATGCAGAAAAACATCGAGCTTGTCCAACAGCGCGCAGATGACGTACGCGAAGCAATCGCGCTGATCGATGCAGTTGATCCAACCGAACAGGATGAAACACTTCTAAGGCAGTCGCGTGATACTGCCAGAAATCTGGCAATGATCATGGAAGAGCTTGGTCGGGCGTCAGTGATCCTGAGCAGTGATGACGGAGCAGTCGACATGCTTGCCGTTGCTCAGCAGAGCGTGGCCCGGGTAGCAGAGTTTGATTCAGAATCAGCAGTGGTCTCAGAACAGTTGGCTGATGCAATCGAGCAGATTCGCGATGCCGCAGCAACTGCCTCATCACGACTTGATTCACTCGGTGCTGACGCCATGTCCATCGATGAGATAGAGGAGAGGCTCTCAGCATATGCGGATCTACAACGGCGGTTTGGTGGAACCACCGCAGCAGTTGTTGCTCATCGAGAGTATCTTGAAGATCAGGCCAGGCTGATTGAGAGCGGCGACGAGCACGCCGCACAGGCAGCGCGTGACCTCGAGCAGGCCAGGGATCAGGTAAATCGGGCAGCACGTGCGCTTTCTGATAGCCGCAGGATTGGTGCAGAGACGTTAGGGGCTTCAGTACAGGATCAGCTAGAACACCTGGGTATGTCACATTGCACATTCACGATTGATGTTGAACCAGTCGATGTATCGGCTAGTGGTGGCGACTCAGTCGTAATGAAGATGAGTCCTGGCGCCGGTGTTGCTGCACACCCCGTTGCAAAATCGGCTTCGGGCGGCGAACTGTCGCGGATATCTCTTGCGTTGAACGCACTGACCGGAATGGTTGATGCGCCAACGGTAATCCTCGACGAGGTTGACGCGGGAATTGGTGGTCACACTGCACACGGTGTAGCAAAGATGATCGAACAGATGTCGATATCGAGTCAGATATTCTGCGTAACGCACCTGCCACAGGTAGCAGCGCGCGCTGATGCACACATCGTTGTCCACCGCGAGCCTGATCACGCAAACATTCAAATGCTCGCCACTGAGCACGAAGTAATCGACGAATTGGTTCGCATGTCGGGAGCAACCGATGGCGATGAGCATGCAATAAGACAGGCGCAGGCACTGCGCGGTAAATCAAGAATCTGCGCCGAGT
>CAYTTD010000464.1:0-2130 GCA_964440595.1 uncultured Gaiellales bacterium | reverse complement strand
TTCACATCTGATGATCTGCTGTCATCTGACGGCAAGGAGGAACTGAAGAAGGCACTTATAGAGGAGTTTGAAAAAGTTGCTGCCCAGGATGAGTTGCCTCCACCTCGAAAGAGCGAAGAGGTTGACGAGACCGCTCATTCACCGGCTGATCCTCCTTATCACGTCGTGGACGTCTACTTTGAGGAGTTCGCGGTTCAATGACACCTGAGACAATGGAAAAACTGCTATTTGTATGTGCCTCGTCAGCAGCTGATGCAGTTGCTACGCGAATGGATCGCCAGGTACATACCGCCGTTGGAGGGGAGCTGACGTCCCCAGCACTGCTGCGATTCGAACTTGATTTTCCAGGTGGAGCGAAGCTGCGATGGTTTGTTCCACACTCCGAGGCGACGGCGCTGGCAGACCTGCTTGTTGGCGGACCAGGCAACTCGTCAGCTACGCTGACGGAGTCCCATCTTGACGCACTCTCTTCGGTATTCAGTGAGATGCTTGAGCGAACGGTCGCCAGTCTCAACAAAAATCTTTCCGAGGCTCTCGAACCAAGCAATATCGACATGGGAATGGAAGGTGGAGTTCCCGCACTCGCTGAAGGTGACGTTGAGTCAACGATTCAATATGCGGTTGACGGATTCCAGAGCATATCTGTGGTGCAACGCGCAGACGCAACTTTTGTGAATCAGGTTCAGCAGCGGCTACAGGCAGACGCAGTTGAAGGGCTTCCAGAAGCTCTGCCAACATCATCACCTGATCCTTCTCTAGCAATGCCTGCATCGAGCGGGGCATCGGATGGTTCAGATGTTATTGACAATGTTGTGCCACTTTCTTCAGGAGCCAGTTCGGCCAGGCGAAAGCCGATCGAGGTAAAGAATGCCGACCTCACCGCTCTTATGAATGTGCCACTCGATATCACGGTTGAGCTTGGACGGTGCGAACGCACAGTGAGGGACATAGTTGAACTTTCAGTTGGATCAATAATTGAACTTGCAAAGCTCGCTGGTGATCCAATGGATATCAAGGTCAACGGTCGTGTGCTCGCACGCGGCGAGGTCGTCGTGATTGATGAGGAGTTTGGTGTAAGAGTCACCGAGATCCTGACCCCTGAAGAGCGCATTCGCAAGCTCGGAGCCTAACCTCACCAACAACGAATTGCACTTCTGGCTTTTGACAAGGTATTTGCGTGTAATGCTGCTTGCTTAGTCGGCTCAAGAACGATGAGTTTTCCTCCGATAGCCAACCCGTGAAACTGAAACTAGACAGACATAAGCTTTTCGTTTCTCTCATCATGTTCGTATTAGCTGCATCATGCGTTCTGGTACCCGCGGCCAAAGCAGCAGATGAGGTGAAGTCCAGGTCTAGCTCAAAGCAGATATCCGGAAAAAAACCTTCTGCCAGGAAAGGGGCTGTCAAACCGTCAGAGTTTGAGAGCAAGAAGCTGGACAGCAAGATGTTCGAGGATGCCTCATCCAGGAAGTCTTCCGGGAGCGGTTCTGGCAGTGCAGGAACCGGCGCGCTGGTTCGATTGCTGTTTGGTCTTGCTTTCGTCGTTGGATTGATCTACCTCGTGAACTGGCTACTGAAGCGGTCGGGCCGCAGCAGCAAGTCAGGCGGCTTACTTGGTGGCAATCGAGGCCTCATCGAAGTAGTTGCAACTACGCCTCTAGCTCAGAACCGTGCACTCCACGTTGTTCGTGTCGGTGACGAAGTAATGGTTGTTGGTGCCACTGATCAGTCAATCAACCGACTTGGGAGTCTGGATTCTTCGCTGATCAGCGAAGACTCAGGATTCGGATCCGTGTTGAAGGAACGGCTGGGCATCAGATTCGTTGATGGTGCGGAGGATGCACCTACAGTTCAGAGAGTTGAAAATGAAAACGGTTTGCAGAGGCTAATAAGGTCGATGCAGGCACGAACCGCAAGGCAGTAATCAGAGAAACAAAAAATGAACGGGCGACACAGGATGTGTCACCAGCAAACAATCACGACCACGGAGGGTTGATTACCCGTCGTGGTTTTTTTATTGAAATAGAGGTCGGAGATAGACGCAGTCAACAACATAAGAAACCTGATCAGCACATCCGCTTGCCGGATTGCTTATGGTTGGCTCTCGGTGCTGATGGTTGGGGTTATCAT
>CAYTTD010000463.1:0-2140 GCA_964440595.1 uncultured Gaiellales bacterium | reverse complement strand
AGGATTGCACGACTTCGTCTGGAGTTCACGCGTTGCTCTGCTTCCTGCAGACACAGTAGCTCAGGGTGACCGAGCAAGGCATTTCCATCGGGTCGCCAGCAATGCTGTGCGACAACTTGCTCATCCAAGACGAGGACGGCGCCAATTGGGCAGAATCCCTCGGCAAGGCCTTCCTCGGCGAGTCGAAGCGCCTGCCGCATGAATCGTTCATCGCTCATCACCCAACCCTAGCGCACCGCCGACTGGGTGCGCTCACGACTAGCGTCGGCAACCTGAGCGAATTGCGGCACGATACTTGGGAGCCGCGGCATTGGGGCAATGTGCGAGGGTGTTGAGCTGGATAGGCTGTGCGAATGACATCAGCCAGCACGCATCGGTTTCATAGATTCGTCCAACTCCGATCGGAGTTGGAGTGCGTATGGGACGCAAATACCAGCACCGACCCGGGCGGGTGGACTGCTGACAATCCGGCGCGTGGACACTGCACAGTTGCGGTGTTGGTTGTTCAAGACCAGTTCGGTGGGCGAATCCTCCGGGGACTCGTCGGCGGTCTGTCACATTTCTGGAATCTCTTGCCCGATGGCAGTGAAGTTGACCTGACACGTGATCAGTTCAGTGTCTGGTACGTGACCGACATTGATGAACGGAGCAGAGAATACGTCCTGGCCACACAGCGCGAGGACGGCGTCGTCACGCGTGATCGGTATGAACAGATTGTCGCCCGTCTTGTCGAGCTACGGTCAAGACAATCGATGGCAACCTGAGCGAATTGGGGAACAATAGTTGGAAGCCCTGGCGCTGGGGTAACGTGCGTGGTTGTTGGTTCTGTAAAAATCCTCGCGTGAGTGAGGTTAGAAACAGAGTTGTCGTGTATTGCACGCTTGATGCTCCAGCGGGCGTCGAGATACTCGTGTTTGAGCATCGCGATTTTCCAGAGGCGGGCGTGCAAGTGCCTGCTGGTGGAATCGAGGCCGGGGAAACCGTTGAGCAAGCTGCGCTCCGCGAACTTCACGAAGAAACTGGTGTCGTGGCGTCAGGAGCGACCGTCATCGCGAGGGCCCGCGAGATGCACTTCAACGGGTACTGGTGCGACAACAGCTACACGCATGTTGCGTTGACCAAACTGTCGCGAGCGCAGTGGCAGCACATCGTATCTGCCGGCGAAGGCGATGAGGGCCTCGTATTCAACTGCTCATTCGTTCCACTCGCACATGCCTCTGCTGCGCTTCATGAGACTCAGTCATTGCACCTCTCCGCCTTGGCAAGAGCAGTGTCGGCAACCTAAGCAAATTGGGGGAGCCATATATGGGAGCCGTGGCACTTGGGGAATATTGGAGGCTGGTGACAGCCAAGGCCGTGACGGGCCTCAACCATTTCTGGCGTGGCCAAGACTAATCCGGCGGGGTAAGGTGCATGCGCCAGCGCCATAGGGTTGGTCGATGCACACATCCGTTACCCAACCTACCCGCCAGCCTCGTGTACTTATCGTCGCCACGTCCCATGCTGACTTGACCGGTGTACCGAACGAGAAAGCCGGCTTGTGGCTCTCCGAACTTTCAACACCGCGACACATTCTCCAAAGCCGAGGAGCCAAGGTTGACGTGGCGACAATTGCGGGAGGGTTGCCGCCATTCGAGCCGCGCAGCGTAGACGAGCCCGCAGAACAGGCGGTGCTCAACGGACGCGAGTTAAACGATGCGCTTCGCACGGCACCTGCACTTCGAGATTTGGATACCAGCGGCTATGATGCCGTGCTTCTTGCCGGTGGCCAGGGTGCCCTGTTTGACTACCGCGACAACGTGCCTCTGCAGCAGGCTGTCGCTGGGGTTTACGAGCGTGGTGGTATCGCAGCAGCGATTTGCCATGGTGCGAATGGACTGACAGAAATCATGGTCGGCGGCAAGCCTCTCATCCAAGGCCGGCGGGTGACGGGTTTCTCCAACGCCGAGGACAGATTCTCGCAGAACCCGGCTGTCGCCGACCGCATGACGGAGAATCGGATGAGAGCACTTGGCGCCGACTATCGGGCTGCTGAGCCCGGTGCGTCTCACATCGAGGTCGACGGACGCATCGTCACCGGTCACAACCCCCAGTCGGCCGACGCGCTTGGGGGTGCACTAGCGGACGCCTTGGGTCTGCC
>CAYTTD010000462.1:0-2140 GCA_964440595.1 uncultured Gaiellales bacterium | reverse complement strand
CGCTCAGCCGGAGTGCTTGAGCAGGAGCCAGATCTTGATCCCGCAAAAGACGTTCGCGGCGATGTCCTTGACGGCCTCGGCCCCATACGTGACCTGCTGGAACGGCTCAATGAGGTCAGTAACGCCATGGCTGATCCAGAAGCTGACTTTGTCGCATTGCTGACCGAACAGGCTGATCTACAGGGCAAGATAGACGCAGCTGACGGCTGGAATCTCGACACCCGTATCGACATTGCCATGAATGCACTTCGCGTGCCGGCCGGCGACGCGGACGTAACCAAGCTGTCGGGCGGTGAAAGACGACGAGTGGCGCTGTGCCGCCTTCTGCTGTCACAGCCAGACCTGCTGCTGCTTGACGAGCCAACAAACCACCTTGATGCCGAGAGCGTTCTCTGGCTTGAGCAACACCTTGCCAAGTACCCGGGCACTGTTGTTGCAATCACCCACGACAGGTACTTTCTCGACAACGTCGCAGGGTGGATTCTTGAGATTGATCGCGGACGCGGCATTCCATGGCAGGGCAACTACTCGGGATGGCTCGAGCAGAAGGCCGAGAGAATGAGGCTCGAAGAGAAATCCGACAAGGCAAGGCAACGAACTCTCGAGCGAGAGCTGGAGTGGGTGCGGATGGCACCGCGCGCAAGACACGCCAAGAGCAAGGCCAGGATTGCCAACTACGAGCAGCTCGCGGCAGAGCAGTCGGCCCAGAAGTTCGGCTCTGCCTCAATCAGAATTCCGCTTAGCCAAAGGCTAGGTGACAACGTGGTTGTGTTTGACAGCGTTTCCAAAGCATACGGAGACAAGCTGCTGTTTGAAGACCTTTCATTCAACCTGCCGCGCGGTGGAATTGTGGGCGTCATCGGCCCGAACGGCGCCGGCAAAACAAGCATGCTTAGACTGATAGTGGGCCACGAGTCGCCGGACGCAGGCAAGATTACAATTGGCGAGACGGTTGATCTCGGCTATGTTGACCAATCCAGAGATTCCCTGGATCCCGCCAAGACTGTATGGGATGAAATATCGGGTGGCCACGACATGATCCGCATTGGAGATCAGGAAGTTGCCAGCCGGGCATATGTCAGCCAGTTCAACTTCAAAGGTGGCGACCAGCAGAAGCGGGTCGGAGACCTTTCTGGTGGTGAACGCAATCGCGTGCATCTCGCAAAGCTGCTGCGTGAAGGATGTAACCTTCTGCTACTCGACGAACCTACCAACGATCTTGACGTTGACACGCTCAGAGCGCTGGAGGATGCCCTCCTGTCATTTCCAGGATGCGCAGTAGTAGTAAGCCACGACAGATGGTTCCTCGACCGCATTGCAACTCACATCCTCGCCTTTGAGGGAGACAGCGAAGTAACCTGGTTTGAGGGCAACTTCGAACAGTACGAGGAGCACCGACGCGCGACTCACGGCGCGGATGCCATGCTGCCAAAGCGCATAACCTATCGTCCGCTTGTTCGGGGTTGATACCGCAAACTGATTCACCAATGCACTTTCTGAAAAAGCTGACAGTTGATACGTCCGCCTTGCGGAAACACCCCGAGTTTCGACGAATGTTCTTCGGGCAGACCATTTCGCAGATTGGCAGTGAGATCGCTCTCGTCGCACTCATGTACCAGGTGTATGTGATCACGAAAAGTTCGCTGGCAGTGGGAGCAGTTGGACTCGTTGTGGTTGTGCCAACGGTCGTCTTCTCACTGCTGGGCGGCGCCATTGCAGACGCAATGGACAGACGCACATTGCTACTTATCGTGCAGCTGAAGATGGTAGTGGTTGCTGCTCTGCTTGCGTTGGCTACCCACGTGGATGCACCGCTTTGGACTCTCTACGCACTTGCGGCAACGGGTGCGATGTTAAAAGCGGTAGACGCGCCAGCTCGGGGGGCTTCTATACCTGCGCTGGTAAATGATGAAACACTTCGAAGCGCAATACAGATGCGCGAAATACAGATTCAGCTGTCGAGAGTTCTGGGACCCGTAGCCGGCGGAACGCTCATTGGAGTTTTTGGCGCCTCGACCGCCTTTCTCGTTGATGCATCAACGTTTTTGGTTGCATTCGTGACGTTTATGACCCTCCCTTCACTGATGCCAACCGAACGACGCCGCTTCGAGTTGTCATCCATAACTGAGGGCATTGCGTT
>CAYTTD010000461.1:0-2140 GCA_964440595.1 uncultured Gaiellales bacterium | reverse complement strand
GAGAACCCCAGCTACGCGCGACAAATGAAGGTGACGCAGGTGCCAGAAATAGTAGTTGTCGATGACGGCCTGGTTGCCGCTCGTACGGGCGGTAATCTACGCCCGCAGCAGATCAGGGAGACTCTCGAGCCTTGGCTTAGATGCGCCTGAAGTGTGATCATTAATCAGGCTCAGGGCTGATCTTCGTAAGCGCCATTTTGCCACCCAGGCCCCCATGCCATGCGGATTCTATTGGCGTAAGGATTGCTGTAGCCAGCCCAAGGGTTATACGTCGGATCAAACCATGCCAGCTGAGGATCGCCGATCGGATCACCAAAGGTCGGGTCAATGCTCGTATCGCCAGTGAGGTCATCAAAAACGTCGTCATCGGCGATAGACGAGTTTGCCAACGGATCAGCGCTACCTCTTTTTGAGTCAGCTGACTGGTTTGACCTGTGACCGCGTTTATTTGGGGCCTCGGCGTATCCTGAGTAGTCGTATGGGCCATCGTACCGGTCGATCACATCGTCCTCTGTGCCCGCCGAGCTGTCTCGCCAGCGTGTTCCTCCGGGTTGACCGTCGAAGTAACGGTCATGGTAGTAACCATAAGTACGATCGACTCCGCCTGTCCATGACTTTTCTCCTGTTGAGGATGAGCCATTCATTCGGTCTCGCTCCTCCATCACCATCATCGCCGCACCAATGGCCACAAGTAGTACTACTCCAGCCATCAGAATCTTCATGGTGCCTGAAGTCCCTTTGCGGCGGGGCAGCGCCATTGTTTGAGTTGGCAGCAGATCATGGTTGAGCGCCGTTGACGTGGCATCGTCTGGCATGACATCTGCTGGTGCGTCAGTTGGAGTAAATACCTGATCCTGCGCTGCGTCAGTTTTTTTCCTTCCAACGCCTGGGAATGTTCCTCTTCCACGGACGGCTCGAGGGCGCTTGGGGCGCCCCTGAAATCTGAAGCCTGAACTTTCATTGTCTGAGTTGTTGCGCATACCGGCTACCTGACTGTCGATGGGTGCCTGAATAATCGTTGCATCCTCTTATTGATTCACTCGATTCAAGAATTACCTGCGAAACGCCGAATTCACGAGCATGGCTGGTCATGAGCATGATCAAGAGCGCGCGAATGAGCCCATTGGGGTGCTTCACGTGTGTGATTTCACGGCACCTTACGGTGGTACCTTCATGGACCAGCTGCGGGCGATTGATCATGAATTGGTGGCTCGCCATGGCGTCAGGGCAGGAGTAGTGTTGCCTGAAAGTGCACGAAGCCGTGAATGGTTTTCAGATCTTGCAGAGGACTTGCCGCTCTTTACGGTTCCGGATGCAACGACGTTTCGCTGGAAGGCGGCGATTAAACCGCTCAGGCACATTATTGACTCCACGGGAGCGGGAATCGTGCACACCCACTTTGGCACCTACGATCTTGCGGCGCTGAAGGCCATGGGTCGGGAAAGACGCTCGAGATTGATCTGGCATTTTCGTACAGCTATTGAGGTGCCTGAAGGAGGCCACCGGTGGACTCGCCGGATCAAGGACTATCTCAAGTACAAGCGCAATCGTGACCGTGTCGATGCTGTTTTTGCCGTTTCTGGGGGGGTGGCCAAGGAGGCGGCCAGTCGTGGTCTGGAAGGACGTGAACGATTGGTGCTGAGCGGCATAGACGTAAAGAAATTTGAGTTTGAGCCAGAGTTACGCAATCGCATCAGGTCAGAGCTCGGGCTGGCCGAGAATGAAGTCATGGTGCTTCATTTTGGATGGAAGTATCGGGTCAAGGGCGTTGACATGCTCGTTGAGGCAGTGCGCGAGTTGGTAAAGGTGGGCGAAGCGGACACCCTGAGGGTTTTCAGCGTTGGCGTAGCTGAAGACATTGATCTGGCACCTGCGGGCACTACTGTTAAAGGGCGCCCCGTGATCGAGCGATTGCCAATGCGTCGTGACATACATCCGATTTTTTGCGCATGTGACATCTTTCTTTCTCTTAGTAGAAACGAGGCGTTTGGCAATGCGTTGGTCGAGGCGATGGCATGCGGTCGCGTTGCAGTTGCGCCGATGATCGACGGGCACAGCGAGGTATTTATGGGAGCCGGTGGCGTGATGCCCGTGCCAGCTGAGGATCCACTATCAGTTGCTGCTGCCATTGGCAGGCTGC
>CAYTTD010000460.1:0-2144 GCA_964440595.1 uncultured Gaiellales bacterium | reverse complement strand
AACAGACTTTTTCGAAGACAGAATAGCGCTCCCCCCGGGCTTCAGACTCTCTCTCCTCTTGCTCAAGTTGACTGACTGCATCAGTCACCCGCGCGACATCGCGTTCAAGGGAAGATTTTTCACCGCTTAGGCCACCCAGCTCAGCACTTCTTGCTGCTGCGGCCTCGCGCGCAACGGCATCCTCCTGTCGCGCGGCTTGAACCTTGGCCTTCAGCTCGTCGTGAGCAACCTGAAGATCTTGCTTTTGTCTGGATACCTTGGCCTGTTCTTCATTGAGTCGTTCAAAATCATCAACGATCACGGTCTCTTCCTCAACGAGTCTGGCAAGTCGATCGTCAAGCTCAATCCTGTCTTTGTCGAGCCCTTCCATTCTCGCGGACTCACGCGCAAGCTCACCCTCAGCCTCACCTGCCGCTGCTCGCGCCCCAACTGCCGCTGCTCGCGCTTCCACGAGACGGCCTTCGACGTCTTTAACTGCATCGGCAACAACCTGTCGATCCTTGGCAGCTGCTTCACACTCATTCTGAATCGCAGCGACTTCGCCTTTGGCGGACTTCAGTTCGTTCTCGAGCTCGTACCGGTCAGCAACCGAGTTTGACCCCACTGACCACACGCGTAATCGAACCGGATCAAATGCTACGCCTTCCCGTGTCACGAGCAGCATCTCGCCAACAGGGTTGATAAGTGCTCGCGCTGCGGACTCAAGATCATCAACAACACGTACATGCTCAAGCCGCTCAACGAGCTCTCGATCTGATGAACCGTCAACGGCTTTGACCAGCCCCGTGAGCGGTTGGCCAGGAAGGCTTCCGTTAACCTGGGCAGCACTACCATCCGACGATACGGCGTTCGCAACAAAAGCGCGCTCAGGCAGTCCACCAGCCTGGCAGGCAAACTCAATCAGACTCGCCCGATCCGGCACCACCAGAGCGTCAGCATCTTCAGCGAGCGCCACAGCAAGGGCGTGCTCGTAACCCTGCTGAACAACAAGACGTGAACAGAGGCGTTCATAACCATGAGCAACGCGATTCTTTTCGTCACTCTGCGCAGCAGCGGCCTGCCGCTTTTCCAGCTGCTCAATTCTTGCGGTAACTATCGCGAGCCGTTCTTGTGCCAATGCAAGCCTGGTTCGCGCTTCGTCGTCCTGCGCGCGAAGCGCATCGAGCTCCTTCTCAACGGCTGTTTGCATCTCAACAGCACGATCTCGCTCACTCGTTAACCTGACAACCTCTTTACCCATCATCTCTACAGATGACCGGCGCCCAGCCATCGACTCGTCCAGAGTTCTTGACCTTGCGCGCAAAGCCTCATGCTCGGCCTTGAGTTGTGCCTGACGGCGCTCAAGGTTTTCGCGACGTTCGCCCAACACCGAGATCCGACCGTCCATCTCGATGATCGTGCGGGAGCTTTCCCGCTCCTGCTCAAACAGCTTTTCGAAGTCTGAAATCTGTTTAACAACCTCATCGTGACTCGCTTTAAGCTGGACAATCCTCTGACTGACCTGTTCCAGTCGACCTGATACTTCAGCGAGCACCTTTGACGAATTCTCTCGTTCTCGAACCGCGTGTTCACGCTTTATTGTTGACGCTGCTGCAGAACGACGCAGACCACTCGCACGATCAACAAACGCCTGTTGCCTGATTCGAAGCCGTTCACGAACACCGGCCATTCTCTGCAACAACGCTCGCGCGCCTTCGGCCTCTTTCATTACCTCCGCAAGCCGTCGGTCAGCCTGGTCACGCTCGGCGCGCAAATCAGTGGCTGCCTTTTCAGCAGCAAACACCCGTGCGCGCACAGCTTCGCGGCGCTCGTTTGCATCGGCGAGCTCAATCCCCGCCCTGCGCTGATCGTCCTTATGCAGGAGGAGCTGCATCGTCCACCGCTCAGCCAAAACAGTGCTGTATCTCTGGGCAGCGTTTGCCTGCTTCTTCAGGGGTCGCAGTCGCCCTTCAAGCTCCTTCTCAAGATCCTGAGCGCGTGATACGTCAACAATGACTCTGGCCAGCTTTTGTTGTGCTCTCTTTCTACGCCTCTTGTACTTGCCCAGCCCAGCTGCCTCTTCGATCGCGGACCTGCGATCCTGAGGTTTTGCTGCCAGTAGCCGGTCAACCTTTCCTTGGCGAATAATGGAGTGCATGTCCTTT
>CAYTTD010000459.1:0-2144 GCA_964440595.1 uncultured Gaiellales bacterium | reverse complement strand
TTGGCGTGCTCGAAGAGCCGGACCAGAAAAATGAAGCGTTGATCTGACACAACAGAAAGGCCCGTTGACGATCTACGGGAGCCAGTTCATAAAAGAAACGCCAAGACCAAGCAGCACTACCGGAAGCGCCCGATCAGAGATGGTCGGGCGTTTTGCTTTAGAGTGCGTGATCCGGAAGCACGCAGTCGTGCCAAGAGCATCGTCTCAATGACTTCGCCGGCCGGTCGACCGCTGTTCTCATCAAACAACCGCCTGACCCCACCTCCTCGATGTCCCGCCCAATCGAGCAAGCCAGCCGGGAAGAGAGATGTGCCCTTCGCAATATCGGACGAGGAAATTGTGGGTTCGACGGCCATCGATGCAACAACCCTGCTGAGTTAATTAGGCTGCAACCTTCTTTGTTTGCACTGTCGTCAAAATAAAATTCATTAGGATTTCGCCCCACATTTCCGCAAGCAACGGTGGAACCGCATTGGCAACCTGGGTGAAACGCGGAACCTCCTTGGCCCTTCTCTCACCGCCAGTTGTGTACTTGCCTTGGAACATGAACCAGTCCGGGAAAGTCTGCAGTCGCGCATTTTCTCGCACCGTAAGCGTGCGCGGTTCTGCGTAGTGCAAGAGGTCATCGGGCATGCTGGTAATTGTTGGGGCGGGTTGGCTCGGATCGAGAACCCGGGTCGCCATCTTCTTGATTCCGTACCGCTCGCGCATCTCGCGATTCAATTGCACGGCCAAGCGGTTTGAAGATTGGCAGTCTTCAATGATGCAGCGAAAACGCTCAACGATGTGTGGCCGATGTTTTGCAAGCCGTGTATCCGAAACCGCACCCTTGTAGCTGTCACGCATTAGTTTTTGAAAATTGGTGCGAGGCTCGTCGGTCAGCAATGCCTCGTAGCCCTTTGAATCAGGACATATACCAACGCCAACGCGCGCCTTCTCAAGATCGGATATTGCCTGCTTGCAGGTTACGCGCGCCTTCAGACCGCGAGCTGATAGGAACGCATCTTTGGATGTGTGAAGGCGAGCAAACGGACTGTCATGGGTTGGCAGTTTCTTTGCATGTGTTTTGAGCATGCCAACGATAAAAAATCGTGGCCGCTGCTGCGGTACGCCAAATGCTGAGCAACGCACCGTGTCGAAATAGACGTGGTAGCGCGCACTCAGCCGCGCGACGAGCTCTTCGGCAAAGTTACGTCGAGTTTGGGCGGGATCATCGCTGACAAAGTCATACGTAATCCCGCGGACATTCTCGATCAGCACCATCTTAGGCAGTACAAGTTCGACAAACTCTAGATACCGTTCGACCAACTTGTTACGCGGGTCTGTCGGCTTACGCCGTCCCGCGCTAGAAAATCCCTGACAAGGTGGGCCACCCGCTAAGAGGTCCACGCGACCACGCAATGCAGCAAGCTGCTTGCCATGGTCTTCTACAAGGGCTTCAATCGTCCAAGGCTTTTGCTCAAGCCATGTGGGCCACTCGAAGCGATGCCGCGAACCAGGATCGATGAGGTTCTTCTCCAGCGTCGCAAACGCAAATTTATCCTTCTCGATGGCAAACGCGCCGTGCCAGCCAGCGCGAAGGAGGCCAAGGCTCAACCCTCCGCATCCGGCAAAAGCATCGATGAACAGCGGCTGCCGTCTGTCGTCTCTCACGCTCGTCCCCAGTTTCATCCCATGCTGATTCGAGCTGGGTCGAGTATTGACGACACTTGGCACTGCGCCAAGATCGGCAGCGCGCTTCTTGCACCAACGGATCTGAAGGTGCCGAACCGATTGCGCTCCGTCACAATTTGGCAACAGTGCAAGCACTCGGCTAGCCGGACATGACGAACAACGAATGACGCATTTCCATGGCCTCAGTAGTACATTCACCGCGCAACCGCCAGCACCACTCGGTGATTGCCTCAACCTCGCGAAGCAGCGGGCTGCGCTGCTAGCGGAAACTAGAGCCAGCGAGCCAGCGTGTTGCGCAAATTCCGCAGGCATTCCAATGCCATACACTCCGGCAAGATCACTTTGTGCCGCTCGACATTCCTGTGCGTATCTCGCGTGCGCTAAGTCGGTCGCTGGATTGAATGGTCAACAGCCTCCCCAGCGATGAGCCAGTGCAACATCGTGCACCCGGACCGTGATGAGAGATACCG
>CAYTTD010000458.1:0-2151 GCA_964440595.1 uncultured Gaiellales bacterium | reverse complement strand
GATTCTTTTATGACCTTAACCATGCCATCCCTGATCCAGTAGTCAGGGGTGACGATTTGGGAGGGGGAATTATAATATTCATTTCTATGGTTTGCGGATTTGCCATCTCTTTGTTTTTGTTTGTTCCATTGAATCGTGTGATTTATTACTTTATTAGAAGTTTATGGAGAATTAAATGATTTCCAATGACAACTACGGATTCTCTGGCCCTGTCCCAGATGGCGTTAGTGTTGCTGACAATGTATCGAGAGCTTTGGATTATCAGGCTAATCACAGTATTGCAGAAACCATCGATTGGTTCTATGAAACGGTAAGAAATAATAAAGACGGGCATCTTTCTGCGGATCTGTCTATGGATTACAAGCAGATCAATCCGCAGTATGCCGATTTTGGAAATTTCAACTACGCAGTTGTCGGCAAAGCTATTGGGTTTCCAGATTGGGTGGAGCCTCTTGCAAAAATCCCAACCGACAAGTGCTGCGCTGCACCATTGGCCTCGCTGAAGCCGTTTTTTGCTGGTGGAACGTAAAGCTTGTGGCCAAATTTATCCGTAGGTCATTTTTCTCATGATCCAGTGCAAGGCGCTCCCTGCATCGGCAAATGCATCCCCTGGAAATCAGGTGGGTAGCGCGTATTCATTGTCGCAGTCGCATCAGCTGGTCAGCCGCCAAGGCCAGGATGCCGAACATCAGGTGCCCCATGACCTTGGTGGCGCCCTGAACCCGGAGGGTGTTGGCGCCGAATTCGTCTTTGAGTCGCGCGTTGCTACGTTCGGCCACGGTGCGCTCGTTGTAGCGAATCGCATCAGCCGGCTCGAATTCTTCTTTCGCGCCGCCGCGCGGATTATGATCGATCAGCGGCACATGATTCAGGCTGCGACTGTGCTCGTGCAACACGATGCTGCAATAGGCGGCATCCATCACATCGTAAAGATTGGTGACGCGCGCCGCGCTGATCAAGGACAGCGGAATCGCAGCACGGCTATCGTGCATCGAAGCGGACGAGAGCAAGGCCGCGATGGGCACGCCGCAATCCGCCGTGTCGATATGCAGTTTGTAGCCGTTCCAGCTCATTTTATAGCCCTGTGCATTGCACTTGGCGCCGCGATCGCAGCGCGTTGGCATGTCTGCCAACATCTGGGCCAATGTCTGCTGGCGTTGGCGCTCAAGCGGCGCCAGCCTGGCCGCCGGACGGGCCTCGCCCCGCGCCGGGCGGCCCCGCTTCTTTCGGGGCCGTGCCGCAGGGGCCGTGGTTTCACCGGCGGGTTCGGGGTCCTTGCTTCGGGCCGGACGTTCGCGCGCATGGATCGCAGTGCCGTCACGACTCAGATGGCCGATCAACTCACCGCCAAGGTGCGTCTTGATCAGGGCTTCGTGCACCCGTTCGGGCAGTCGGCACTCGGCGAATTCAGAGAAGGCGCGCGAGAACGTCGATTCGGACGGCACTTTTTTGCACAGCGGAAATCCGCAGATGCGCCGCAGGGCGCGATCAATCGCCAGACGCTCAATCAAACCGGCGGTCGTCGCCAGCCCGAGAACCGCCTTGGCAACAAAGGCATTGGCCAACCAGGCGCGTTCGCTGGGCGGACGTCCGATGCCGCACCACGTCGAGGTCACGAATTCCTCAATCCGTATCCATTCGAGCGTATGAATCACCCGCTCAAGTTTGGGTGTCAAGGTGCCCACGTCGTGGCACAGTTCAGGAAGCAATTCATGCTGAATGACGTTCCAGCGTTGCATGATCAGGTCGCGTTCGGTAGCATTCATGGGCGGGCGTTATGATGATCGGCTTGGTAACCGCATCATGCCAGAAATGGCCGCCCGCACTTCCTTAAAGTCGCACGCCCGCGCGAATAAATCCTCAACAAAACTCGAGTTTTGCAAGAGGCTCTCTTGTGTACCAGGATCGCTGACATCGTTGGTTGTCGTCGAGCTTTGCGGTCAAGATATTGCCATTGAAGCCGCAAGGAATTTTCGAAGCTTGCGAGTGCAAGGTGTCACCATACGCAAGACGATCGATACGATCATTGCCACCTGCTGCATTGAAAACCGGTATGCGTTGCTCTACAGCGACCGGGATTTCTACCGGTTCGTGCAACACCTTGGCCTGGGTTCCGCACTGCTCGAAACTTGATGCAATCAATGGGACATG
>CAYTTD010000457.1:0-2156 GCA_964440595.1 uncultured Gaiellales bacterium | reverse complement strand
AAAACACACGCTGATCGATTGTTTTCGTACTGCCTGCGCCACGTCAGCCACGAGGACTTTTTCATTCGTAAGGCGATCGGTTGGGCGCTTCGTCAATACTCGGCAACTGACCCTGATGCGGTGGAGTCGTTTGTGCATCGCCACGAAGCAAAGTTGTCTGGTCGCTCGAGGCGCGAAGCGCTTCGCAACATCCCGATGAATCGTGCGGCGCTGCGTGCTTGATCGTTCAATTGAGAGGTGCCTATAGATCTAGGTCATTTCCTCCAAATTTGGAAGGTGGCCCCACCTTTGCCTCTCTTAGATCAACCCACTTAACGCCGTCTGTGACGGCAAGGACCTGAGGATGTGTTCGCCTGCTGTGGGTGAAATCTTCAAGGCATGAGTAATTCAATTCATCGTGGTCGAGGCCGGCTGCGACGTAGTACGCTCCATTCTTGGCTTGTAGCAGCGCTACCGTACCTACCTCAGACAAGGTCATGTCTGAAGGCAGCATGGCGATTTGTGCTGCCGCTGCGAGTGCCTGATCAAAAGATTCGGTAAGAATTCTGTGGCTGAATTTATGGCTCTGATATGGCTCGCCTTTGTAGTTTGTTGTGTTTTCGGGATCTTCCTGTGATTCATCAGCCCAGGGAACACCCATTCCGATCTCGTAATTTGGCTTTTCGCCTTTGGAGATTGTGCTGTGTGCGACAACTACGTTGTCGGAGTCGGGGCCAAGTGGATCAGGAAACGCTTCCCCGCCATAGTTGGGCGCTGTGGGTAGATTCTTTGGGAGGTCCTTGACCGGTTTCCAATCCAGTGCTTGCATTTCAATATCCTTTGAATGATTGTGGCTTTCGAAAATTTGATTCCACTGTTTGCGGCCCAGATGGTGCCACGGTGTCGATGCGGCGCTACTGATATCTCCATAGCCTTGGCCTTTAACGCAAATGCTTTGTCCGTGCAGTGCAAAAAAGCGCCGCCATTTTGTGCCACCTTGGCTGATCGATATCAGTGCAACAATCCCGTTCCCCCAGATCGATAAACCGGTTGCGGGCTGAAGTGTGTGAATTCACGTGTATTGGGACGAAGGGATACGAAATGGGAACAATTGCTGCTACCTCCCCAGTGGTCAGCCGAACAAATTCGCGTGGCACGAAGCCGCCTGAAGTGTCAGACACTGGATTTCCATCCAGCGCCCGCGTGGCGCTGGCGTTGGCAGGCGTTGGGGCCACCGCAGGCGTTGGGGCATTGATCGGTTCGAGAAGCACCATGGGTATGGGATTAGGCGCCGGAATGGGCGCGTTAATTGGAGTCGCTGGAGCGCTAGTAGCAACCGCCATGACCTGGGATAAAGACCGGCCCAAGATTGGTCAGGTCGACGGTGTGATGCACTACCAGGTCAAGGTGGGGGAAGAGGCATACACAACCACGTGCACCGAAACTTTCAGCGACTCAAGTGGTAGTCATACCCACACCTTTCCGTGCACCAAGGTCAGGGGAATTTACGAGGATCGATGGGCAGACATCACCGAGCCACTTTCCCTGCGCTCCGGGATTGGTGGCAAGACTGACCTCGAGAACGTAGTTGATCGTTTTGGAACAGGGAATTCAACATACGCCATCATCCGGGTTGATGGTCAGTATCAGGCGCGCAGGATCAATGATGGCAACATTGATTTTCCTGAGTCTTACTACGGGCTTCACGATGGCGTTGTGGCAATCATGAAGAACGATGATGTGATCAAGGAAGGGCCTGCGCTGACGGCAGAAGAGCGGCAGATACTTCTTCGATGATCGTTTCGGTGGGTGCAGTTGAACGGCAGTTGGTTACTGGGCGCCGTCCGCCCGATATTGCACGAGCCTTCAAGCAATTCCAGCCCCTTTATCGCGATCCCATGAAAGGAATGCTGGCCGCAGAACAGGCTGCTGCAGGGGTCGACATCATCGCAGAAGAACTTGCGCGTACGCCTCCATACATTCTTGTGAATCGGCGGCCCGAAACCGTACCAGCAATGCTGCGAGACCACGACAGAATCTTGACGATCTTCGACGAAGTAGCTCGCAATGACGAGGCAAGTGGTGCAGCTCGCAGCGCTCGACAACAACAGCTTGAGGAGATAGTGCCCGGCCGCAAGGATGACGAAGTTGCGTTTGGAATTCATGGCGTTGGAAGC
>CAYTTD010000456.1:0-2161 GCA_964440595.1 uncultured Gaiellales bacterium | reverse complement strand
ATCCTTGTCGCGAAATAGAGGGATATCACTTCTTGTGGTGATGGTGATGCTGCTTTTGTGCAGCCTGTTGGCGCTTGGCGCAGCCCGAGTGGGTTGGCTCAACGAAGCGTTGGTTGGCAATATCAGTGATGAACAGCGAGCATTTATGGCGGCAGAAGAACTGATGCGCGATGCTCAACGGGATATTCAAAATCCAGATCAACGCCCTTTAGGCATCGGGGTGGTCCATTATCCCTTGGATGGTCCTGATCTCACGCGATTACAGGAACTCCTCTCCGCCGATCCCGTACCCTGTCGCAATGGTATGTGCTTCCCGGAAGCATTGACTACCCTCAATGGTTCGGGTTCTACAAATTGGTGGCAACAAGAGCTTGCCACAGTCAACGCCATGCGAGTCTCAGGTGCACTGTTTGGGAGCGTGACAGGAACGCAAACTGCCAATCCACTGTTGATCAGAAATGTGCCGGGCACACTGAATCACTATTGGATCGAGGTATTTCCCTACACGGCATCAGGCAACACGCTGGCCACCCGTACACCACCACCGAGTCGCCCATTCATTTACAGAGTCACCGTCGTGGTAGATGGCCTGAAAAACGGCACCAGAGTGGTGCTGCAATCGGTTATGAGTCCGTGATTCGAGCAGAAAGCCGCTATGACAAAACGTTCATTTTCAGCGCATTTTCTACAGAGTCCTGTGGCATGTGCATCAATAATTTGCGCAAGTGTGCTGGTGCCCTCGCAGGCCATCGCTCAACTCAATCTCATGCGCGAGCCATCTAATGCACGCGTCACCGAGCCTGCGCCAAATATCCTCCTGTCGCTGGACGACTCAGGTAGCATGGGATGGGATCTTGAAGGTTGTGCCACAAGAGACTGGCGAGTTGATGTGTATGGCGAATTCAATGAAGCTGGCGCGGTGAACTGTCCAGGACGGGGCAACAACAATCGTCCATCGCGCATGACCATTTTACGCAATGCTTTGCTGGACACATTTGGCAACCCCACCACCGGAAGCAAAGGCATCATTCCAGACAATCGTATTCGCTTGGCTTGGCAAAGCATGTGGGACAATGGCAGAGCCAGCAGGCCCAGTTACTTACAAAACTGGCAAGATAGTATCGCAGCAGGTCAACCCAATTCGATCCGTCCATTCTCGGGCAATCATCGCGATAACTTTCATTTTTTTGTAACTTCTTTGACGCCGGTGTATGGCACACCATCTCACAAAATGATGAGCAATGTCCGCAACTACATGTTCAGCGGATCATCTATCAACAGCCCTTTCGCCTCCAATCCAGGCATTCAGGCAGAACCTTATTTAGGATGCAGACGTTCTTATCATATCTTTATGACTGATGGCGCCTGGAACTCTGAGACCGGCGCCATTGGCAACTACGATGGCACATCACAGAGTTTCCCAGATGGAGCTATATACTCCACCACCGATGCACAAACAAGAGCATATCGCGATAGCTGGGGAGGTTCGATTGGCACTTTGGCTGACTGGGCAATGGCCAACTGGGCAACCGATTTTCAAACCGGTATACCAAATCAAGTCAAGCCTATCATCAAGCACTCGGGAAACGAGATCATTGGCTCCACCTCGCTGAATGAGTACTGGAACCCCAAAAATAATCCGATGACTTGGCAAGGTGTTACACAGTACGCGATCGGATTTGGTACGTCGGCTACCCGATGGACGACCCAACCCCCGTGGGGCACCGACACTCACGCCGGGACCGGTTACACCAACCTGATCAATGGTGCAGTGACTTGGGGCGACGTGTTCTCTGGTGGAGAACCGGCTCGGCCCATGGATCTTTGGCACATGGCTCTGAACGGCCGCGGCAAGTATTATCAGGCTCGATCTTCCACCGATTTGCGCACCGCCTTTAATGATATTTTGCAAACAATCCTGATTGATACCTCAAGTCCTTTGGCGGCGGGGGCTAGCTCTAATATCAAAGCAGGAATTGGAGGCCAAGCGTTTCTCACCGCTTACGATGGTGGGCGGTGGAAAGGTGAGATACGCGCGCTCACTATTGGGCGACAAAACACGGTGGAAGGAACACTTTGGGATGGAGGAAAGCTGCTCAATGAGCGCGATTTCAACACGCGGCGCATTTTGACCCACAACGGCAGCTCACCGACTGTATTC
>CAYTTD010000455.1:0-2166 GCA_964440595.1 uncultured Gaiellales bacterium | reverse complement strand
GAGACCGACGCTTCAGCCTCACTGACCAGGAAGAAGACGCCTCGCTTCTGCGCGTGTATCCAAGTACGCCGTGCCGACGTACCGCTGCAACATTTCTTGAGAGAAGTTGTGTCAGCTGGGCGTAATCGGGCACGACCTCACGGGCTGCGGCCGTTGGCGTTGACACGCGAAGGTCGGCGACGAGGTCTGAAACCGGCCGATCTCGATCATGCCCGATTGCTGACACCACAGGAGTCTCGCACGCCGCTATGGCGCGACAGAATCGCTCGTCACTGAAGGGAAGAAAGTCCTCGAATGCACCGCCACCGCGTGTGACTACGATGACGTCGACGTCCGGAACTGCATCCAATTTTTTGAGTGCTGATATCAGCATCGGTGCTGCTCGATCGCCTTGTACCAGCGTCTCAGCCATCACTATCTTTACCGGTGGAAATCTCTGTTGAATGTTTCGAAGGAAATCACCTTTGGCAGCAGCGTCGGCTCCAGTAATAACTCCAACGCGACGCGGCAGAAACGGAAGCGGCTTCTTGCGCTCCGGATCAAACAGCCCCTCGGCCTGCAGCTTGTCGCAAAGCGCCTCAAGCTGCTGCATGAGCAACCCGCGCCCGGCTTTTTCGATCGATTGAACCCTTAGCTGAAACGTACCTGAGGGCTCATAGATATCGGGCCTTCCATACAGTTGCACGCTGTCACCGTCAGCGAGCTCAATCCCCAGCTGATCGAAAATATTCCGCCAGATTGTGCAGTTGACCTTGTGCCCGTTCTTGGGGTCTTTGGTGGTGAAGTAGACCATCGATCGCCCAGGCAGGTACCTGAAGTCTGAAATCTCTCCCTCCACCCAGCAAGAGCTGATCTCGCGCACACGGAGCGCTGCCGAGTTCACAAAACCGGAGACAGACCACACTTCGCGCTCGCCATACCAGACGGGCTCTGTTGCACCTGCATATAAACGAGTGATCATCGTTTGGAAGTGTACACAGATTGGCGAAAGCTCAGGCAGCCGATGCTTTTGGAATCAGAACCTCAGTGCCTTGCAGAACCGCCTCGACAAAGTCAGGAAATCCAATGTATTTATGCTCGGATTCCCATGGCTTCGAACCAGATTCTCTAACCAGAAGGTAGTTACCGCGTTGCCCTTCAGACCTGACCAGGTAAATGGGAGATGAGGAAGGCTCACCGATAGCCCTGGCGGCCTCCTTGATGGCAGCCTCACGATTTGTGGCCTCCAACATTAACCCCGGCTTATCAACAGACCAGCGATCGAACGTGGCTGTGTTGGTGATTTTTACCCGCTTTCCCAGCAGCTCAGCTTCAATCCAAGCCTGACTGCTTGCCTCCTGGATCTCCCTGTCTTTGGACTCAACCCTTATGAGTTGGTCACGCAAATGAATTCTGCCAATCCGCGGCTCGATGATAGCTCGCACGTCGTCGTGCCACTTGTCTGGCGCGGGCAAACCGCCGTCACCACTTACATGGTTGGTGAATACCAGGTGGTGGCTGCCCGATGAATCCTGCATCAAGGCAAGGGTGCTTGGGGTATCAAAAGCGCTGGCTGCCAGCGCGGCCTCGGCACTTGTCAATCCGGGAAGCTCGAGGCTGGTGGCCATGTGCGTGTCATCAAATGACATCCTGAGCATGGAGCCTCTTTCACCAGTTGCTAGCGACGCAGATTCCCACATCCGCGGGTCACCACTACCTGGCGAGTCGACCAGGTCTTTGAGCTGTGCCAGATAATGCTTTGCCTCAATCACATCATCCCTGATGACTTTAATCTGCTGCATGCCGCCACGAATAGCATCCACCTCTTGCTCGAGCGCTGCGATTCGGTTGTGGGTTCGAGTCAGGTCTGATTCATGCACGTAGGTGACGCCAGCTTGTTCCAGCTCGCTGATGGTGAAGGGCGCTGTACGACCTTCAGGCCACGGGTGATTCGGACTTGCTGCTGTACGAAGATCGGTGTTATCCGTTCTCACGACCCCAAGCACCTCGCCGCTGGTTGGTTGCACATCAACGGCCCTGGTCTCTGTTTCCGTAATTTTCCTGCGCAACACAGGTGACTTACGAATGGTTTGGATAGACCTCGGAGACGTATCAATATTTGCCTCCAAAACCTGAATAGCATGGTTGTCAGCCCAACCAGCACCGCCTCTAACCAGCAACGAAGTC
>CAYTTD010000454.1:0-2179 GCA_964440595.1 uncultured Gaiellales bacterium | reverse complement strand
GGGCGATGCATTGCCGCGCACTTTGGTACGTACGATTACACCGCGTCGTGCAACATTACTGCTGCGCACCAGCACATGATGCATCCCGCATGCGACTTCGCCCGGCACGTAATGCAAGTGTCGCTTGCAGGGCGCGGGATCATGATCAGTGACGGTGCAACAAATATCCTGCCGGCACCACCTCACAAAGGTGACGCCCTCACAGATGAGCAGAGATCCGAGAACGCAGACACTGTGCATCGCGCGTGGCGTCTTGCCTGGAAGCACACTCAGCACTCTCTTGAGTGCGGGTTCTACCAGGGGTGGGATCTGCATCCTGCCCAGCTGCCAATCAGGTATGGCGCTGTCTACGCATTTTTTCTTGGTGGGCTTGACGCAGCAACGGATCGTTTATCCGCCTTCGTTGACAAGCTTGGCAGAGCCACGCTCATGGGTGACGTGTTCGATGATGCAGCCACCGGCCAAGGGCTTCTCAATTACTTCCTCCGCGCACTTTCATGTGGAGCCATCACCGAGCAGGAGGCGCTCGCAACCGGCTTAACGCTTGACGAGATTCGCGGTCGTTCATTCGCTGCGATCGTGAAGAATCGGATGAAGAGCGAGGCAGTATCTTGATGTTTTTGGAATTTTTTGCGGATACGGTAGAATCATTCCGGTAGGGGCCGTTAGCTCAGTTGGGAGAGCACTAGCTCGACAAGCTAGGGGTCACTGGTTCGAGCCCAGTACGGCCCACTATTTATAGACGCAATCCGAGTTAGCTTAGTGTCCTTATTGGCAACAAAGTTAACTCGGATTGTTGTATCTAATGTCTGAATCGGTCGAGCTGGGCAGTCGCCAACGAAGTTGTCGTAGTCAACAAACGGCTCTGCCGACCGCGCATGGTTCGTCGATTTCACATAACGCCAGGAGGAGGCGGTGGAGCTATACCTGGCGGCATCGAGGTGCTTCCCGGAGCCGGAGGTGCGTGACCAGTAGGTGTTCCCCCAGGTGGCGGCGTAGTCGGCGGAGTGATGGTTGCGCCACCACCCTTTGCCTTGCCGTTACCACGATTGCCTGGATGATTTTTTCCACCACGCTTTTTCTTCTTGTTCTTTCCAGCCTTGCCGCCTTTTTTGCCCTTCTTGCCAGGAGGTGCCTGGTGCGGTGATTGATTGGCTTGCGCGCCGCCAATTGCTCCCACGGCGCCGCCCGCACCAAGCACGGAAGCCAGCTGGGTGATGGTCGCTGCGATGGATTGAATCTGCTGCGTAATTGATTGGAGAGCCTGTTGGATTGAGCTCTGAGACTGGTCGACGGTGCCGCCACCGGTAGCGACAGGCGGCGGCGGTGGCGTCGCCGAGGTTGCGCCAGCTACCGAGGTAGTAGGCATAGGCGTGACTGATGGCCCAGCAAACTGGGGAGGCGTTACAACGCCACCGGCTCCGGTGTTGGTTTGCGATTGAGCTGGTAGTGCTGGTAGACCACCATAACCGCCAGCCTGTGAAACGCCAGCCACTGCAGTCGGTACAGCGCCGTGCGGGCAGGCATCGACATTGACGGTCAAATTGATGTCAGTTGCTGCAGATGGTGGCGTTTGCGACCCACCACCAACAATAGGCGACTGTTGAATAGGTGGCGGAGCGATCATCGGTGGGCTTCCCCCACCGGTCGCTGAAACTTCATTGCCTTTGATTGCCGTAGAAACTGGCACTAACGTGATCTCACCCATGTTTTTGTCCCAAACAATGTGGATCCGGTAGTCCCGCATCGGCGCGTCCTTACGCCAATTAACCGTATCGGTTTTGTAGCTTCGTTGTAAATCGAAAAATCTTAACTGTCAATGCTTTTATACGTTTTTCCATCCGATCTGCAACTTTATGCGATTTACCTGCGAAAAACTGGTTAGTGATACCTGACTGCCGGGATCCTGGTATCAAAATAAACGGGATGGAGACGGATATGACGTATGTTTCTGGTTACGATTCAGCAATGGTCCCCGTACGGCGGTACATGATCGACGATCATCCTGCGCCTCCGGCAGGGCTTGAAGTGCATTCAAACGGTCTGGTTCACCAAGTGCAGAGGGGTGACTCTCTATACGCAATTAATCGCGAATACAACCAGGCATTTCACATGTTCAATGATTGGACCCAGTTACGCGATATGAATCGTGCAGCCGTCGCTGACGGTTTGCAGCCTG
>CAYTTD010000453.1:0-2184 GCA_964440595.1 uncultured Gaiellales bacterium | reverse complement strand
GGCATCATTCCTGCCGATGGCTACATCCGCGTTATCCAGGACGGCGAAGGCATGGACTACGAAACGCGCGTCGATCATGCCCTGCTGATCCAGGCTGGGTGGACGCCGCCGAGTAGTCAGAACACCGAGGTATGCCAGCCATGAGCGCCCCTGACGAACTATCGCCAATGCAGCCCGCCGCGAATGGCTTGGCATCACCGTCTGGTTGTGCGTTGCCTGCGTGGTATGTCGCTATCAAAAAAGATCCAAGCAGATGGGCCGCAAGGATGGAAAAGCAGCGCCAAAGGCGAGCAATGGACGGCATCAGGGACGCAGAGCGCAAAGCAGAACGTGAACGGTGGGCGGCTCTACCATCCGACCACCCACGCAAGAGAAGGAAACCAAAAAGGACGGCAGTGGCAGTAAAGCGCAAGGCGAAGAAGGACATCGAGAATCTTCCAGATAGCGTCGTGGCAAACAGATACTTGCACATGAAGGTTAAAGACTGCCCCAAGGCTCTAATCGGGATCAAACGAGAACACATCAAACTTAGCAGAAAACTAGGAACCAGAATCAAAACAATATGACGAACATCAACACACTCAGAGAGAAAATGAGCGCGACCGTGGCCGCACTCGAAAGCAAAAGCATCAGCGCGGAGGAAGCGATGGCTATCAGCCGTGCGGCAGCCGTGGTCATCGGCTCACTACGAGTCGAGTTGCAGTATCGCCAAATGCGCGCCGAGAAACCGGAGATCGAGTTCATGGATTCGCACAACAGTCAATTCAACCAACCCGAGTTGGGTTAATCAAGAAACCATAATCATGACCTTCAACCGTCAAGCTCTCTGCGCGTGAACGTTCCAGACCCATCGCCGCCCGCGAGTGGGAGAATCCGGCTAACGGCAAGGTGACTCACGATGACCGCGAAAACAGACAGCAAAAACAGACAGGACTCCAACGCGGGCAGCGTTGAGTCCACCGCCTTGTTCGCCGTTCGCGTGCTGACGCATCAAGGGCATAACGATAACGCGGAAGAAGACCTGATTCCGCATCTGCGTGAAATCTCGGCGCGATACTCCGAATTGAAACGAACGCATGACTTTATGACATCGGCACGAATCGCAAAGGCTGAATGGCTGGCTCGTTTCTTGTCGGCGAACACCAAGGCCAGGCAACCCGAAGGGAGCGCCGAAAAATGAACGATCCAATCACCAACTCACCCACTCCCGAGGGTTGCCCTGCGCCGACTGGTTCTGTGGCGTTGCCGATGACGCCCGGGTTGATCCAGTTGCTCGCTGACGCGGATCGGATCGCGAAAGCCAGCAACGACAATTTCATTCGGATTAGACACGTCGAGGCCGCTCTCGGAAAAGTCCCGATGCCTGCACCAATGCCTCCCAAACAACCAACCCGCCGTCCTCCACGCTCGCCTAAACCAAGCTTCAAGGAGTGCCCCGTATGTGGGAAGAGCTTGCGAAAATGGGAGCGACACAAGTGCCCTCGCCGTTCACAGAACGATAAGTCCAGCAACCGCCCGTCAAAATGAAAACAGCCTCACAGCAACCTTCGATGCCAGCCGAAGCGCAAGACTCTCGAATTGAGAAGCGCAAGGGCGGTTGGCTGCGACGCATGGTTCGAAGGCTGCCCACGATTCGCTATGCAAAACACTGCTGGACTCGCTGCGCTCTGAAAATCTGCGTCAACCAATACGGAATAAATCAGTGCGATGTGATGATCTTCGGGCTTTGCATCTACTGGTGGCTGCCGCGCTGGAAGAAGATGGAGCAAATCCACATAACGGCGGGACTGTGGAAATCGCCTGTGTTCAGCCACAGAGAAATCTACGACGTGGTGATACTGCTGCGTCGTCCGCCGAACGTCCAGGCTGAGGCACCGCAGGTTGCCTCCAGCCGCTAGTTCTCAGACGGTTTGATTTCTGCTTGCGCTTGCGTGCTAGTTCGCATAGACTCACAACGCTATGAGCAACCGAAAACCTCACAACGATCTCGCGAGCTACGTCTGCGAACTGAAATCCAAACACCCTAAGCTGCCCGGACACTTCGCCATCTTCGCCCGAGACAAAGGCGGCGACTGGATCACCGGCACCGATGGCGAACGCTACGCAGTCGCGCACATGAAGCCGGACGATACGGTTGGCTGTATAGTGTGCCTCTCGAATCTTCCATCGGCACGCAGCGTGATG
>CAYTTD010000452.1:0-2186 GCA_964440595.1 uncultured Gaiellales bacterium | reverse complement strand
TGCGCAATCGCGTTGTCAAGCCAGTCGTCTACTGGTTTCAGGTGCTCTGGAGTTGCCATGTAGTGTGGTGAATCCCACAGCATCTGTTGCGTCTTTGTGGGGCGCAGAGACCAACCAGGATTGAACTCAGTTTCAACCTGGTAACGCAGTACGCGCCCGTGATACGACCAACCATTGGTCAACGACATGAACAGCAGATGTGCTTTCTGCCAGATCATGCGTTCGTAAGTTGGATGTAGAGTTACAATGGAGTCATACAGACACACGAACGGGCGACCCAGCAGCCCTGTTGTCATTGCAAAATCCAGCAACCACACAGCAGCCCGCGCAGCCGTAGTGGCGACCGACTCCTGCATGAGGAAGTTACGCGCTTCACGGCCTTGACTGTTGAGCACACCCTCCTGCATACGGTAGTCAGCCCGATAGGCCTCGTCGATGCGCACAAAGTGCCTCAGTTTACCTGATGCGGCGCGCATGTAGCCCGGGTCCTTGGGGAGAGATTCCAGACTTTTCAGGAACTCCTGCGCTATAGGTTGCCGAGTGTCTAGGGCGTCCAAGATGCTTTGACCTGTGCCAGTTTCTGGCTTCTTACCTACGTCGGCCTCGATAGCGCGCTCGATAGACGTTGGGGAGGCGCCATAAGCTGTGCGAAAATTTCCGGTCTTGCCGGCCCCGCGATCCGTCTTTTTGTTCATCTTCTCGCGGGGTTTCTTTTTGAACATCTCCGCCAGAGACCAATGCAAATCCACGCGCGGATGCAGAAGATTGCCTTTGTCATCCCGGCGCAGTTGCTCCAGCGTGACGTCGGCCTTGCGCTGCATCTTGTCCCAAAGCGCCATGATACAGGCGGGATCTTGTTCCTCGACTGGGATATGGCAGTCGTGCGCATAATTCAACCTGATCGGCGTGGACTCCTTGTCATTGAGTACCCCGAATTGAGCATCAGGCTCTGTCATGATCCGGATCAGGTTCTCATCACCTGAGATGTAGGCCAGCCCAAACACCTCTGCGGTGACGTAATCAGACTCGGTGAACATCCAACCTTCCTGGGCCTGAACGGTGGAGCGGATGGCCAGCACCGGTTTGCCTGTCGCGTAGGCCAGCAGGTGCGCAGGGAGCGTACCTGCCTTGTGCGCCGTCATGATCGACTCCATGATGGCGTCCTTGATCTTGTCCTGCACGTAGGAGCTCCAATTGAGTATGTTCGGCTTCCAAGCACGCGGACGCCCGGTTTCGGTCATGGACAACTGCCCATGGATACGTCCGTCGCTACAGACCCACGCCAGCATACCCTCTTCTTCCAGAATCATTCCTGTCTCGGGATCGCGCTCGGGTTCCCGTAGAAGGTTCTTCCTGACCGTTGCAATCGCCGTCAGGGCCAGCAGACTTTTCAGAAGCGGGTCCCCGTACTTGTCCGCAATGATCTGCAGGCTCTGCTTGTCGGCGGCCGGATTGATACCCTCGCGCCGCTCCGGCTTCAAGGCCATGACCTTCTCCCAAGCCATCGCCGGTATGCCTTTGTTCTTGTTCGCGGTGGACTTTACGGGTGTGTACCCGCAAGCCCCAAAAAGCCAAAGCTTTTTGTTATCAGCAGACTGGATGTTGAAACTGGGGGCCAACTCAAAAAAATCCAATGACGGCTTCAGCGCGTCGAGGACCTCCTGCGTGGCACCTTGCTGTACCAGAACAAGCTGCGCTTCCTGAACTGTCTTGACCCCCTGCAGCAGTGCGGTCAGCGGTTTGGAAGCCAGTCCAGCCAGCTGCACACGCTGTTCCTGCTCCATGAACTCATCCCAAGGCAGCGTCAGTAGCTTGAAGTTTCTGGCGAGCAGCTTGGACGATTCAAGCACGATGGCTTCCTGGAATTTAGCGTGCTGGAAGTCGTACGCGAACGTGTAGACTTCCCGCATGCGCTCCATTTCCGGCACATTCATTGGCAGCCCAGTAAGTGCAAACTGCGTGAAGATGTCCGTAACGAACGGATTGAGGGTCCGTTGGTAGTACTCCAGCATACCCTGCCTGGCGAGATCTTCCTCGATGAGCCGATAGGCACGAAACGGAACATCCACGTCTTTGCACCCATAGGGGATCATGATCTCATCTGGGATGAAACCGTATCCATACTCGACGAGACTTTTGTTGTTGCGCTTCCACACATCCAGCGCGGACTCATACCTGCCGAGATC
>CAYTTD010000451.1:0-2188 GCA_964440595.1 uncultured Gaiellales bacterium | reverse complement strand
AGGGGCTACCTGGGAGCTCCTACCGCGAAACATCACGCCGCTTGACCAGAGGGTTCCGACAAAACTCATGCACAGAGCAAGCGCATAGAGGCCGGCAAGCTCAAGAGGAGAGCCAAGCATACGAAGACCAACCAACGCAGCAAATCCCGTGATGATCACGCACATTATTGCTGCACGCGCCGCAGTCGACAGCATGTACCCAAACAGGATTGCCAGTCGACTTTGCGTGCAGAGCATCAGCCTTCGCGCGAATCCATTTTCGAAGTCGGCAGCGATCGTGAAACCGGTTGCCATGCCACCAAATACGCACGTCTGCAGCAACGAGAAAACAAAGATGAACGACGTGTAGCCTGCCGCATAATCAAAGCCTGGAACATCAGACACGCGCGAGAGTCCGCCAGCAAACGAAGTGAAGAAAACCAGCGGAAAGATAAATGTTGGCAGAAAGTTCGCCGGGATCGTGATCCACTTGTAAAGGTGGCGCCACGCAATCGCCCTGGTGGCGCGAACTGTTGCAGTTGCCATGCCGACGTTACTCATGTTCTGCCCATCCTCGTACGGAGGTTTTTTGAACACCCTCGCAAGCCTATGAACGTCATCGCAGTAATGACAGCTACCTGCTTTCCTAGCGCTTCAAAATCCCATCCGGTAATGATCAGGCTGCGCAATCCATCGACGCAATAGGTAACAGGATTCCACTGAGCAATAAACTTGAACCACTCCGCATCCATCAGCTCGACTGGCATCGACATGCTCGACAGAAAAAGCGCAGCAAAGAAAAGCGGGAAGAGCCCTTGTACTGATTCGCCAACACCTGTGCGAAGCGCCATGTAGGCGCCCATGGAAGCAAACATCAGAGCGGTGCCAACGCTTAGCAGTATCAGTAGTGCGATTCCTGCTACACCTGATTTGTAATCCACTCCCACGATGAATCCGGTAATGACGTAGATGATGGATGCAAGGAGGGAGACCAGCACCGCGCCTGACAACTGGCCAGCTACGAGTCCGGCGCCGCTCATCGGCGTTAGGGAAAGCCGTGAGAGAAACCCCGACTCAATGTCACGCGCCAGTGACAGACCGGCCGTTGTCGTTGCGAACAGGCACCCCTGCATGAATGGCACAACAAGCGCAAAATCGAGGTAAGAGTCTGCTGGAAACCCCGGAATCATTGGCGCCTTTTCAAGGCCAGCTGAATTGATTGCGAGCAGGATCAGGGGAAAGATAAAGACCGGGAACACGCTGGCGGGCGACTGCAGCGTCTTGATTACGTTGCGATGCGCTATTAGTCCCATCTGAGTCAGCAGCGATGCTCCTGAGCCTGTGTGCATTGCATTGCTGGTCACTCGCTCGACCCCTCAAGCGTGCGCCCTGTTTTTTCAAGAAATACATCGTCTAGCGTTGGCTCGTGCTGAGTGAGCTGCTCAACGTGAATTCCCGCATCGTCGAGTGCGCGAACGACTGCGATCATGTCAACTGACTCAGTTCCTCGGGGGAATCGCACACCAACCGATCGTCCGTCAGCTGACTCACGGGTGTCGCCAAACTTTCCCAGGGTATTGTCAAGCAGCTTCAGGTCGCTTCCAGGTGCTGGAGTTACGTTCAACGTTGGCGCACCGATCTGAGCCTTCAGGCTGGCTGGGGTGCCTTCGGCAACTATGTGCCCGTGATCAATGATGCCTATGCGACTCGCGAGCGCATCAGCCTCTTCGAGGTACTGGGTTGTCAGAAACACTGTTACGCCTTCATCGCGAGAGAGACGCTCAACCTCTTGCCACAGCGCGGTGCGGCTCTGGGGATCAAGCCCAGTTGTTGGCTCGTCGAGAAACAGAACGCGCGGGTCGTGCACCAAAGCGAGCGCGAGGTCAAGTCGGCGCTGCATGCCACCTGAGTAGCCTCCCACCTTGCGGTCGGCAGCCTCTGTAAGTCCGACGCGCTCGAGCAGTTCGCCTGCGCGGTTGACGGACTCCTTCTTGGTCATTCCGTGCAACTGGGCAATCATGTGCAGGTGTTGACGGCCGGTCAACCCTGCGTCGAGCGCAACCGCCTGAAGCGCGGCACCGATAACTCCACGAACGCCAGCACCTTGGGTTGAGATGTCAAATCCCGCGACCGTTGCACGCCCCGAGCTTGGTGGCAGCAATGTCACCAACATCAGCACGGTTGTGCTTTTGCCTGCCCCGGTTGGCCC
>CAYTTD010000450.1:0-2189 GCA_964440595.1 uncultured Gaiellales bacterium | reverse complement strand
AGCCGAAAACATCCTGATAATCATTCCGGCTCTTAACGAGGCCGAGTCGATTGGCGGTGTGCTCGCTGACCTGAAACAGTACGCGCCTGACACCACTCCACTCGTAATTGACGATGGCAGCTCGGATTTAACAGGTGACGTTGCCAAAGCAAATGGCGCTATGGTGGTTCGTCACCCTTTTAACATGGGAGTCGGCAGCGCACTCAGAACCGGATTCAAGTTCGCACTGAGACACGATTTCGACTGCGCAATTCAATTTGACGCTGATGGTCAACACAAGGCGGATCAGATCGAAAAACTCGTTACTGCCGTTCGGGATGGTACTTCACTTGCAATCGGCTCGCGCTTCACAGGCGATCGAGAGAAAAGCGATCGGTATCAAACCGGATTAGTTCGCAGGTCGGCAATGAGGCTGCTCCAGTTTCTCATTCGGATAATTCTCGGAATTCGCATCAGCGATACATCATCAGGCTTTCGTGCTTTTGACGGTGCAACGTTGAAGCTTTTGGCCGAAAAGCTGCCACGCGATTATCTAAGCGATACGGTTGAGGCTCTGCTGCTGGTCGGCTATGCCGGACTCCAGATCAAAGAGGTTCCGGTAACGATGTCAGATCGTACTGCAGGTATTGCATCCGCGAGGTCTTGGCGCCTCTTCTACCACTACATCCGCATCATGGTGATCATTCTTGTTACGGTTTCATCAAAAGGCCGACGGCCACAAACATAGTTCGGACTCTTATGGCGTCAACCACAACACAACTGGCAGCTCTGGCAATAAGCATCATCTGCATGCTTCTGATTGCGAGCCTTGTGCGAACCGGACGAATGCGTGCCAAGTACTCTCTCCTCTGGTTCTTTGTTGGTCTGGCGATGATTGCAATGTCAATATGGCCACCGCTTCTTCACGTTGCCGCTCGGGCAATCGGCGTTGCGTACCCTCCGGCATTGCTTTTTGTTGGTGCAATTATTTTTCTGCTGGTACTGACAATCCACTTCTCCTGGGAGCTTTCACGACTTGAGGAGCGGGTGCGTATCCTGGCTGAGGAGACCGCTTTGAACCGACACGAGCTAGACGCCCAGGGTGACACCCTAGACAGTGTGGGTGGAAGTTGAGCCACGCACCCAAGCAAAATGTATGCGGGGTGCTTGTCAGCCAAGCGACACCAGATCAGGCCCTTGAGGAAGTCCTGTCAGCAGCGCTAGAAAAACGTCCTTTGTCGGTTTCAGCGCTTGCTGTCCACGGCGTCATGACGGGAGTCATGAACGATGAACACCGCGCCAGGCTGAATGAACTCGACATGGTGGTAGCCGACGGGCAGCCTGTTCGCTGGGCAATGAACCTCCTGTACAGGGCGCGCCTGAGGAACAGGGTTTACGGTCCGGCGTTGATGCGTGACCTGTGTGCAGCCGCCGCAGACCGAAATCTTTCCGTTTATCTGTATGGCAGCACTAAGGACACATTAGAGGCTCTTGAAAACAACCTCCGCAGAGCGAATCCAGGACTGGTAATTGCTGGCAGCTCTCAATCGAAATTCCGGGACATCTCCGATGACGAGCAGACGAACATTGCAGAGGAAATCAGGTCGTCGGGAGCCTCAATGATATTTGTTGGACTTGGATGCCCACGCCAGGAAGTATTTGTTCACCGTATGACACAGGTCGTGGGCCTCCCGATGATCGCGGTGGGCGCTGCCTTTGACTACCACGCCGGGAAGTTGTCTGAGCCACCAAGGTGGATTCAGGATGCAGGATTGCAGTGGCTATACAGGCTGATCAGTAATCCTCGTAGATTGTGGAAAAGGTACCTGCTGCTGAATCCTGCGTATGTGGCATGTGTCACGGCACAACTGCTTCGAGTTTGGCGCCCGAACCCCATTACCTCCAAAAACGGCGGAGGCAGGACCGTGGCTGAAATACCAGGCTAAGTTGAGTGTGGTGCATTCGGCCAACCGATTAGAGTCAACTCGGCCAACAGTTGCAATCGACTCCCGACGAGACTCCGGCGTAAACCGTTAGAATCCAAGTGTTTTTGATGCCAGGTTCAACTTCAGACATGTCTATCCCCAAGGTTCTGAAACCTCCGCCAACTCTCACAGATGACGAGAGAGTCACGCCTACCCCCTCTGACTCTTTGAACCGGGGTCTGGATTACCATCTGCGAAATCGTACTTCCGCATGGATGATCAAAC
>CAYTTD010000449.1:0-2189 GCA_964440595.1 uncultured Gaiellales bacterium | reverse complement strand
GAAGCCAACAAGCTCATTGCGAAAGATCCAACAGCGTTTCTGATCGGGTGGGTACTAGATCAACAGATTACAGTTCCGAAGGCTTTTTCGGGGCCACTTGTGTTGAAACAGCGACTCGGTCACCTGAGCCCCAAACGCATAGCGAAAATGCCTCTCGAAGAGCTCGAGAAGGTATTTGCCGAAAAGCCAGCAATCCACAGGTTTCCCGGTCGAATGGCGCAGCGGGTTCATGATGCAATGCAAGCCGTTGTTGACATTTATGGCGGCGACCCCTCAACCATCTGGGAAGAAGCAGGAGACGCTCAGGATCTCGCCGCAAGACTCAAAGCGGTTCCTGGCATTGGCGACCTGAAGGTACTCGGCATTACGGCGACGCTCACAAGACGGTTCGGCCTACCATTTACCGGCTGGGAAGACCAATTGCCGCCCTATGGCACCCTCGGTGACGTTGAGTCAGTCGACGACCTGCGGGCATATCAGGAGCGAAAGCAGGCATACAAGCGGGCGCGCCGAACCAAGTAGTGACCTCAGGCCTCGATGCCGGCCTCTCTGGCTACGGCTCGCTTGTTTGCAAGCGCACGATCGACGCGCGAAAGGTATACCTTGCGAATGCGAATCAGATCCGGAGTGACCTCAACACACTCGTCCTCCTTTATGAACTCAAGCGCTTCTTCAAGACCCATCACTTTGGGCGGCGCAAGACGCTCCAGCTCATCGGCAGTTGCAGATCGCATGTTTGTCAGCTTCTTCTCGCGAACGGCGTTTACGTCGAGATCCTCGCCGCGAACATTTTCCCCAACGATTGATCCTTCGTACACCTGGTCGCCAGGCTTGACAAACAGCGTGCCGCGCTCCTGAACGCGAAATGCGGCGTGCGCTGTTACCGGGCCCGAACGGTCTGACACAAGGCTGCCCGAGGTGCGGGTTCGCAGCTCGCCGAGCCAAGGCTCGTATCCTTCAAAGATATGGTTCAGAATGCCAGTGCCGCGCGTCTCAGTCAGGAAGTGGGTGCGAAATCCGATCAGCCCACGCGCCGGCACGAGATACTCCATGCGAATCCAACCAGTGCCATGATTGATGATGTTCTGAAGCCGCCCTTTGCGATTGGCGATCAGCTGGGTCACCACACCCTGATGATCGGAAGGTACGTCGATATAGACGCGCTCGATCGGCTCACACAGCTTGCCATCAACCTCTTTCACAACGACCTGAGGCTTGCTGACGGTCAGCTCAAACCCCTCGCGCCGGAGAGTTTCAATGAGTACCGCGAGGTGCATCTCGCCGCGCCCCTGCACTTCCCATGTATCAGGCCGCTCGGTCGGCAGAACCCTTAGCGAGATGTTGCCAACGAGCTCTTTCTGTAGGCGATCATGAATCATTCTGGCGGTGAGCTTGCTTCCACTCAGCCCCGCAAGCGGCGAGGTATTGATGCCAATCGTCATTCCGATGCTTGGTTCGTCGACCGTTATCACCGGAAGCGGCACAGGGGAGTCGGGGTCGGCGATTGTCTCGCCGATGGTTACTTCTTCAATGCCGGCAATTGCGACAATGTCGCCTGGCCCTGCAGCATCAACGTTAACTCGATCCAACCCCTCGGCCATGAGCAAGTCGGTGATCTTGACGTTTTTCACCGAACCGTCGATGCGGCACCAGGCAACGTTTTGGCTGCGCTTGATGGTGCCCTGGTGAATACGGCAAAGGGCTATGCGGCCAAGGTAAGGGGACGCGTCAAGGTTTGTCACCAGCGCCTGTAGCGGCAGATCAGGCTCATACTCTGGCGCAGGTACATGGTTTTGAATTGCCTCAAAGAGCGGCGTGAGATCATCACTTGCCTCATCTGCATTGTCTGAAGCCCAACCATCCCGTGCGCAGCAGTAGATGATGGGAAAATCAATCTGCCCCTCATCCGCATCAAGGTCAAGAAACAGCTCATAAGTCTCGTCGATAACCTCAGCAATGCGGGCGTCCGGACGATCGACTTTGTTGATTACAAGGATCACAGGCAGGTGCCGCTCGAGAGCCTTGCGCAAAACGAATCTGGTCTGCGGCAGCGGGCCTTCGCTTGCATCCACTAAAAGCAGGACGCCGTCAACCATGGAGATTCCGCGCTCAACTTCACCACCGAAATCGGCGTGACCAGGCGTATCAACCAGGTTGATCCTCATGCCTTGCCACTGAACAGCAGCATT
>CAYTTD010000448.1:0-2192 GCA_964440595.1 uncultured Gaiellales bacterium | reverse complement strand
GCGACCGGTGATTCAAATGTCACCGTTGAGAGCTATCCAACTCCGGCAGCTGGGTATGAATGTGTGCCTGCCTTGCAAGGTAAGCGCGATAAGCGCAGCCGGCGGCAGCGCAAGAGTACCTAACCGCCCAATTTTTTTGAAGCACAATGCAAAGCATCCGCCACAGTCGCTACGATGCTTTGGGTGCGCAATTTTCCGGAGCCACATTTTCTAGATGTTGACCATGGTCTCTTGGCTGAGATCTCGAGGAAAACTCCTGCAAAAATGCCGCTGGCATGGGCTCTTGCAGCGCGGGGCTGCGCGGTCGATACCGTCAATAAGCTGATCAGTGGTGAATTACCTGCCGAAGACGAGTTCCATGACTCTCTGCTGCTCGGTGAGATGGCGCAGGCAGTAGAGCGCATTCGCAGCGCGATTGCGGATAAGCAAACAATTGTCGTCCACGGTGATTACGATGCGGACGGCATCTGCTCCACCGTGCTACTTGCAGAGGCACTTGACGAGCTGGGAGCAGAGGTCAGACCGTTTCTGCCCAATCGTTTCGAGAATGGATATGGCCTCACGATAGATTCAGTCGAGAAGTTTGCCATTGATGGCGCCCGGCTGCTGATTCTTGTTGACTGCGGCATCACGGCAGTGGAGCAGGTTGCCCAGGCCAGATCTCACGGAATCGATGTCATCATCTGTGATCATCACCAGCCAGGTGAGGTGATTCCAGATGCGATTATCTGTTCCACCAGACCAAGCACCTATCCCTTTCCGCATTTATGTGCTGCGTCAGTAGCAGGCAAACTGGTAAGCGCGTTGGGCGCCACTTATGGCCCGCAGCAGTGGCAGCTCGAAGCCATTGCAACCGTCGCCGACTGTGTACCGCTCTATGGCGAGAACCGGGCGATTGCGGTACGTGGTTTGAATGCCCTGAAAACTGCGCCGAGGGTGGGCATTGCTGAGCTTATGAAATCAGTTGGTCGTGACGTCAGATCTCTCACCGCAGAGGATGTGTCATTTCAGATCGCACCTCGGCTGAATGCAGTGGGTCGACTCGGCGACAGCGACGACGCATACGAGCTATTGAGAAGCCCTGGCGGAGACCATTCAATCGAGAAGGCAGATGTGCTCCACAATGCCAACCTTCTCAGGCGCGAGACAGAGAAGAGGATAACCACACAGGCAGTTGCTCAGATTGAGTCATGGTCTGATCAACAGCGCAGCGCGAAAATCTACGTGCTTTCAGGCAAGAATTGGCACCAGGGCGTCGTAGGCATTGTGGCATCGCGAATTGTTGAACGGTACGGTCGACCCACCATAGTAATCGCAGAGGAAGACCCTCTGAGCAGAGGTTCGGGGCGTAGCGTTGCAAACGTTGATCCACATGCAGCTGTTGCTGCGACGTCAGACTGTCTCGTGAAGTGGGGCGGTCATAGACAGGCGGTTGGCGTAACGATTGATACAACAGATATTGCCGAGTTTAGAATGCGCATTGCTGAGTGGGCCGAGAAGGAGGTATCAGATGCCGACCTTCAGCAGGCGATCCAGGTGGATGCGCCATTGGCATACGGCGACATTGGTATGGCTCTTGCCAGCCAGATAGAGATGTTGGCACCATTTGGGGAGGCCAACCAGAAGCCAGTATTCATGATGCGTGGCGCAGTCATTCGTAGCCCGAAAGCAATTGGAGATGGGGGAGGCCATCTGAGATGCAGGCTTGAGCACGGTGGCACGAGCGTCCAGGCGATCGGATTCGGATTTGGCAAGATGCTTGCCACTGACGCAGAGCAGATGATTCACGAAGGCTCCATTGTAGATGTCTGCGTGCACGTATCGGTAAACAGGTTCAGAGGCGCTGAATCTCTTCAGGTTGAGATTGTGGGAATAACGAACCTCTATGAGCCTCTGTCTCGAGGCGCATCAAACAATACCGCTGATTGTGACTATGAGTGCAGAATGAGTTGCGCACTAAGGCGCGACATGCACGAGGTTTTGGCGGATCCACAACAGTTTGAATACGAAGGAGCCCTTCCTGGCCCTGAGATGCTCCTTGCAAAACAGTCAACTGTAGACCTGCGGGGCACAGAGGAAATTGAGTCCCACATCGAGCGACTTGTTGCCGCAAACACGCGTGTGGTTGTTGTGTGCACGGATGTCGTCAGGCGGCGGCGCACGGTTTTCAGAAACCTGTTTGATACGTTGGC
>CAYTTD010000447.1:0-2193 GCA_964440595.1 uncultured Gaiellales bacterium | reverse complement strand
GTCTTGCGGCGCTGTGGCCCATATGGGCCACAGCAGCAGAGAGACCCCCAGCGGGTGCTTGGCAACCGCATCCCACCACATTTGCATCTTCACCAAGTACGGCTGATACGGCGCCATCGGGTCGGCGGGAGATTTGGCGTTCACGCCCTTGACTTTGGGTGGACGGGCTGCCTGCATGGCGCTTTGCAGCTCTGCCAACCAACGCCCACGCACCGCGCCCAGCAAAGCGTCTTTGCTATCGAAATACGCGTACAAAGCCCCTGCCGAATAGCCAGCCTTGGCGGCCATATCGCGCAGGTTGAAGCGCTCCCATCCACCACCGACCAACAACGATTGCGCGACATCCAAGAGCATGTCGCGGCGCTGGGCAGTCATCCTGTCTTGGCGGGCTTTCCGATCGCTGGCCCGCTGCGCGAGCAGACGTGCACGCTCACCCGAGGGCATTTCTCGCAATTCATTGATCTGCATAACAAACGATTTTATAAACAGCTCACAATATATTCAAACATTGTTCATTTTATTGATCAAGCAATACAAGCCAAAATCCAAGACAAAGGTCAAAACACCTGCAAAATCAAGCGGATAAGGGACAAATCTCACTTGACGCCCAAGAGATATCGACTTACGCTCCACGTATGTGGAAGTGGTCTGTCACCCTGTGCCTTTCGTGCGCCGTCTCTTTTGCCCCGCTCTCAGCTCGGGCAGACGAGATGGAGGGCCTACTTGTACAAAAAGGCCTCATCGAACGACTGGGCACACAAGTTCAACAGGCGCGAAGCACTGTGGGCGAGCAAGCCTCTCAACTGGTGATGCAAGCCATGGGCTTGCTGGGCGTTCCTTACCGATACGGGGGCAACTCGGCAGAGTCGGGTTTGGATTGCAGTGGCTTGGTGCGTTTGGTATTTGAACAATCCGTCGGCAAAGTTCTGCCCCGCAGAGCCGCCGAACAGGCGGCTGCCACAGTGGCCATTGATTCCAAAGATTTGAAGCCGGGTGATTTGGTGTTCTTTAACACCATGCGCCGAGCCTTCAGCCACGTGGGCATTTACGTGGGTGAAGGCAAGTTTGTTCACGCCCCCAGTTCTGGTGGGCGTGTCCGCGTGGAAGACATGCGCAGTCAGTACTGGAGTACCCGTTTCAATGGGGCCAGACGCGTGCCCTTGGGCAATGCTGAAGTTGCCGCTGAGCGGGTTCAGGAACTGGTAAAGCAGCAGCCCTGAACGAGGTTCACGGCTCTCACGTGCCCGAAATGATGGCCTGTAATTCGGCAACCAACTGGTGCAAGTCTTTTGGCTGCGCCTGCAGCAACACAGCCGCAAGCGCGCTCGACTCGGCGTTGCTTGCATTGCCCTGCGTCACCTCGCTGAGCTGATTCACGGCAACGCTGATCATCTCGATCCCCTGACTTTGCTCCCGGGACGCTTGGCTGATAGCGAATACTGTGCCGTCCAAGGCCTGAATCTTCAGGGCGATTCGCTCCAAACGGTCTTGCACTTCATTGCAGATGACGCCCCCCTCATGGGCCTTCTGCAGAGACTGTTCAATGATGCCGGCGGTTTCACGGGCCGCTTCTGTGCTGCGACGCGCCAAGTTTCGAACTTTGTCTGCAACCACCGCAAAACCCAAACCGGCTTCTCCCGCGCGAGCCGCTTCCGCCGCGGCATTGAGCGACAAGATATTGGTTTGAAAAGCAATTTCATCAATGGCACGAATGATTTTTGAGACCTGATCAGACGCGCTCTTGATCTCATCCATCGCAAGTTGCATCCGCCCCATGTGATGCAGGCCAGATTCCGCGAAATCCTTGGCCTCTTGAGAAATGGTCTTGGCACCAGCGGCAGCGTCCGCATTGGCACGGGTCACGGCACTGAGCTCCTCCAATGAGGCGCCGGTTTCCTCCAAGGTTGCGGCTTGCTCACTGGCTCCTTGAGACAAATCTATGCCAGTGCGCGATACCTGCTCGGCGGCGTCTGTCACCGTTGCTGAGCTGTGGGACAAGCGGCGAGCACTTGCTTGAAGGCTGGCGTTGATACGAAGCACAACCCAGCTCGAAAGCAACAAAACGAGAAAAGCAGCGAACAAGCTCAACACAGCAGCTTTGGCCATGCCCGTCCACAAGGGCTCATCAACCAAGGACAACGGTGCCGTCAGCACATAAGCCCCTCGCAACTCGCCCGGTTTCCAGCCTTCCAT
>CAYTTD010000446.1:0-2194 GCA_964440595.1 uncultured Gaiellales bacterium | reverse complement strand
ATTATGTTCGTCAAGATCATCGGTGTTACCCATCGATGCCTCCGATGCCAATACCTGTTGATTTCGCCTTTAAACTCTTACTCTCATGTTAGCCCATACGAAGGCATCACACCGGCCGAAACAGTGATTTGTCACTGTATTGCAGGTTTTTCTTGACGTATTTCCGCCACTTTTGTGACATTTTCCAGAGGTCTACTGAACCCGACTCTCAGCCAGGTGAGATCGATTACGCTCAATCTCGACTGACGCTCTACCGATTGAGTATGGAAGCGGAGGAGCAATCTTGTGTACGGCGATACGAACGCGTTCGATCGGGAATTCAGTCAACAGCTCGAGGCTCACTGCCTCGGCGAGTGCTTCCATCAGCTGGAAGCGAAAGTTTGTCGCTACTTCAACCACGACGGCTGCAATTGCTTCATACTCAACCACATCAGCAGGGTCGTCAGTACGCCCGCCCGCAGAGTCAGAGACAAACACATCAACGTCAAACTCAAACCGCTGACCAAGAGATCGTTCTTCATCTGCGATTCCGTGATGAGCATGAACGCTCAACGCAGACAGGCTAATTTTGACCGGAGATCTTGTTGCCGGCACACTCATGATTCAGTTGAGAACCCTGGGCGCGGCTGAACTCGCGGTGCCGATGAATTTTTTTCTTCAGTCGATTCAACCTCGACTTCATCATCCGGATGCTCCTCAGGCACATCATCAAAGACATCTTGTGGAGATTTGCCATCGATCAGTGCAACGAATTGGTCAGCATCAATAGTCTCGTGCTCCATCAGAACATCAGCCAGCTGCTCAAGCTCTTCCCTGTGTTCAGTAAGAACCTTCCTGGCCAAATCATGTGCTTCTGTAATGATCGAGCTGATCTCGATATCGATGTCATGAGCCAGATCATCGCTGTAGTCAGGTTCAGCGTGAAAGTCGCGACCAAGGAATGGGTGGTCGGAGTCGTGCCCAAACGCACGCGGGCCAAGCTTTTCGCTCATTCCCCACCTCATGACCATTCTCTTGGCAACCTCAGTTACCTTCTGCAGATCGTTCTCTGCGCCCGTGGTGAACTCACCAAAGACAATTTCCTCGGCTGTGCGCCCACCAAGAGCCTGCGCCAGCTGTGCCATCAATTCCCGCCGGCGGCGAGTGAAACGATCCTCGGTCGGGAGCGACACAACATACCCAAGCGCCATACCACGACCAATGATTGAGATCTTGTGGACAGGATCGGCATCCTCATGATAGTGAGCACAGAGCGCGTGACCCATCTCGTGCACCGCCGTTACTTTCTTCTCCTGCCTGGACATCATCCGACCTTTTTTCTGCGGCCCGACAATGACCCGCATGATGCCTTCTTCAAGCTCCTCAACACCAATCTTCTTCTTGCCACGCCGTGCCGCGATCAGAGCGGATTCGTTAACCAGATTCGCGAGGTCGGCACCTGTGAAGCCCGCTGTTTGGGAGGCGATCTTGTCGAGATTCACCTTCTTGGCCATTGGCTTGCCTTTGCTGTGGACCGCGAGAATTGCGGCACGCCCAGGGCGATCTGGCACGTCTACGCGAACCTGGCGGTCAAAACGCCCTGGCCTGAGGAGAGCGGGATCAAGGATGTCTGGCCTGTTGGTTGCAGCTATGACAATCACGTTGTCCTTCATTTCAAAGCCATCCATCTCAACCAAAAGCTGGTTGAGTGTCTGCTCACGCTCATCGTTGCCACCGCCCATGCCCGCACCGCGGTGACGACCGACAGCATCAATCTCATCTACGAAGATTATGCAGGGACTATGAAGTTTTGCCTGCTCAAACAGATCACGCACACGACTCGCACCAACGCCGACGAACATCTCGACGAAGTCAGAGCCTGAGATCGAAAAGAATGGCACTCCCGCTTCACCGGCAACTGCACGAGCCAATAGCGTCTTGCCGGTTCCAGGCGGCCCAAACAGCAGAACACCTTTTGGTATTCGAGCACCGAGAGACTGAAACTTTCTGGGGTTCTCAAGAAACTCTTTGATTTCGTGAAGCTCTTCAACAGCCTCGTCCGCTCCAGCTACATCACCAAACGTAACCTTTGGAGCGTCAGGCGACATGCGCTTGGCCCGACTCTTGCCAAAGTTCATTACCTTCGAGCCACCGCCCTGCATCTGGTTCATCATGAACACCCAGAACAGAACAAGTAACAGTACGGGCAGGATGA
>CAYTTD010000445.1:0-2211 GCA_964440595.1 uncultured Gaiellales bacterium | reverse complement strand
GTCGTGGAAGTCGAAGTCGTTGCTGATGGCTTCAGTAATCAGGGAACGGGATTTGTTGTAGACGAGCGGGGTTACATTGTTACAGCCAGGCACGTGCTGATTAGCAATGACCCGGAAAACACAAAAGCCTTCGTGACGTTTTCAAATGGAGACCGTGTTCCGGCAAAATTTGTTGGGGATGACCGAATCAGTGATCTCGCTGTGATAAAAGTTGATCCAGACGTCGCTCAGATTAAGCCGCTTGAATTTGGAGACAGCGACAAGGTGTTCACTGGACAACCCGTGGTCGTTATTGGAAGTCCTTACGGCATCGACGGAAATCAGACAACAGGATCAATAAGCTCCGTCGGTAAGGAGCCGGCGTCTGATCCAAATAATGGATACTTCATACCGGATCCAATCGTGACTGATGCAGCCGTGAACCGAGGTAACAGCGGGGGCCCGCTGATTGATTCCCGAGGCGAGGTTATTGGTGTGATTCAGCAGATCAAGTCTCCATCAGGAACCAATTCAGGGATAGCTCTTGCGGTACCTTCAGTGATGGCAAAAAGGGTAGCAAACCAGCTCATTGATGAAGGTAAAGCAGCTCATGCCTGGTTGGGCGTTGATGCAAAATCAGTTACTCCGTTGCTTGCGAGGGAGGCAAACCTGAAGGTTGAGCGTGGAGCACTGGTTCAGAAGGCCTACGGCCCTGCTGAAGGGATACTTTCGTCAGGCGATGATGAGCTTATGTTTCTTGGCGAACCAACCCTTGTGGGAGATCAGATAACAGAGATAGCACACGCGCCTGTCAAGAATGCCTACGACATTCCACGAATCGTTGACCGTCTCAGTGTCGGCGATAAGGTCGAGATTGTTTATTGGCGTGATGGAGCGAAGCGCTCAACCAAGGTTGTGCTGGCCGAGCGGCCTGCATGAAACCCCGGGATTCATGTAAACCCTGAGACCTTGTTGCAGTGTGGCCGATAGCCGCGGTAGCATAGTGCTACTAGTCTGCTTGGGTTAGGTATCGATCAACTACCTAGGCACGTTCCTGAAAATTAAATGATGCTCTGTTTGAGTTTGCTGGTGGTTGGGTAGTGATTTACAGCGTAGTTTGCGCGGTGTGTGACAGGTGAGGAAAGGAATGGGAGAAATGTCTGGAGACTCGACGATGCAACAGGTGTGCATCGACCTTCCTCCAAAGGCACAATTTGTGTCACTGGCTCGGCTTGCTTTAACGGCAATCTGCCGGGAGCAGGAATTTGGTGATGACGACATTGCAGATATGAAGCTGGCGATCACAGAGGCGTGCTCCAACTCAATTAAGCACGCGTATGAAGGCAACGAGACCAGCGATGATCGAGTATTCGTTTCGTACGAGGTGTCACCCGACCGGCTTGTGATCGAAGTCAGGGACCACGGCAAGGGATTCGATTGGCATGGGCCGAACGACAATGAGTTACCAGAAGGTGGCCTGGGAATATCAATAATTCAAGCCGTAAGCGATGAATTTGAGGTCCTTAAGCCCAATTCTGACGGCACAGGCGCTGCGCTCAGAATCACGAAGTTGAAAAAGACAGCGTGATTCGCTGATAGGCTTGCCAGCATGACATGGGAAAAGACAATTCCCCGTGAGCTGCAGATGGTTAATTTCGGGCACAAGTTGCTCAGTGATTACCGCACCATGCTGGTTCCCGGGATGTACGAAGAAATAGAGGAGCTGGCGACGCGGTTGAGGGGATCGCGTGTGCTGCACGTGTCTGCAACATCGTTTGGCGGTGGTGTGGCGGAGATCATGTACACGTTGATGCCATTGATGGCAGATGCTGGTTTAAATCCTGGTTGGGGCATCATTCACGGCGATGAAGAATTATTTGAAGTAACAAAACTACTCCACAATACTCTCCAGGGCGCTGACGATGATCTGACACAAGACATGCAGGACGTCTGGTGGAAGTATCAGGAAATCAACGCAGCAATGATTAACCCTGATGACTGGGACGTAATATTCATACACGACCCCCAACCTCTTGGCATAAAAGCTTTTCATGAGGGCGGAAGCGCAAAGTGGGCTTGGCGCTGCCACATCGACCTCTCGACGCCGAACCAAAAGGTAATTGACTTTCTGTTGCCGGAGTTGAACCGCTACCCAGCCGCGTTTTTTCACTGCGATGAGTATGTTCCGGCGGGATTAGAGGCAAAACCATGGATAGTGCCACCGGCGATAGA
>CAYTTD010000444.1:0-2224 GCA_964440595.1 uncultured Gaiellales bacterium | reverse complement strand
CGAGGCGGTCCTGCAGGCCATTTCAACAGTGGGTGAGACTGCAAGTGTCATCGGAGAAATCAAGTGACAGAACGTGCCCGTATTGGCATACTGGCTTCGGGCAACGGCTCGAATGCAGAGGCGGTGTGTCTCGCATCACGCTCCGGTGAATTGGATGCGGATGTTGCAATCGTCATCTGCGACGTGCCAGGTGCACCGGTTGTGAGCAGGTGTGAGGCTTTGGCCGTACCAGTCTTTTGTGAAGCCCCGGATTCAAGGTGGGAATCAAAGATCAATCACGCGCTGGCGCAGGAGAAATGTGATCTGGTTGTGTTGGCTGGATACATGCGAATCTGCCGTGGCGAGTTTTTGAATCGGTGGCAAGGTAGGGCCATCAACATTCACCCTTCACTGCTTCCGAACTTTCCAGGCCGCCACGCCATTGCTGATGCGCTCGCTGCTGGCTCTACAACAACTGGAGTCACGGTTCACTACATCGATGAGGGAATAGATACCGGCCCGATCATTGCGCAGCAGTCTGTCACCATCGACCCAAATGATGATCTTAAAAGTCTCTCAAACCGCATTCATGAAGTGGAGCATCAACTGCTGCCCTCAACCATCAACAAACTGATAAAGGAGAAGTCGATTGTCAACCTTTACACCACAGCATAGTGCCGTAATCGAGCAGGAGTCGGGCAAGGTCACTTTAAGACCTCGCGCACTTGTCAGCGTGTCTGACAAGGGAGGATTGATTGAGGCAGCTTCAAGGCTCGAGGCTCTCGGTTATGAGATCTGCTCCACGGGCGGAACGGCACAACATCTGCGCTCTGCTGACATCGAGGTAACCGACGTAGCTGACATCACGAAGTATCCTGAGATGCTTGGTGGTCGGGTCAAGACATTGCATCCGGCGATTCATGGGTCAATACTTGCTGACAGGCACAGCGCCGAGCACATGCATGAGCTTGAGGCTGGCTGCATTGCGCCTACCGACGTGGTGATTGTAAATCTGTATCCGTTTGGCCAGACGCTGGAGAGTCACATTGCGCGCGGTGGATCGCCAATGCGGGTCACTTCAGAGCTGATTGAAAAGATCGACATCGGCGGCCCGACTCTGCTTCGCGCCGCTGCAAAAAACCACGCGTCTGTTCTTGTTTTGAGCGATCCTAATGACTACGAGAGGTTTCTGGATGATCTTGAGGAGGCCGGGAGCGTCTCCGAAATGAGCCCGACCAGTCGGCTCACCGCTGCGGCGACAGCGTTTGAGCATGTTGCCGCATATGACGCAGCCATTGCAGCCTGGCTTGGAGAGTGCGTGGGTGCACCCGGTCTGCCTAGTCGGATACCTCTTTCGCTGCAGATGGATTCACCGCTAAGGTACGGGGAAAACCCCCATCAGAGGGCTGCGCTTTATCGCATTGCAGGAAGCGGCAGTGTCAACGGATTTGCCGCAGGTGAACAGCGATTGCTTCAGGGCAAAGAGCTTTCCTACAACAACCTTGTGGACGCAGAAGCAGCTTGGCTGGCAGTGACAGACTTTCACGAGCCTGCCGCCGTCGCGGTGAAACACGCAACACCGTGTGCGGCCGCAACAGGGCCCGCACTCCGCGCTTGGGAGGCGTGCGTTGCCGGTGACTCGGTCAGTATTTTTGGCGGTATTGTTGCATTCAATCAACGCGTAGATGGGGATGTCGCCCACGAATTATGCAACCTGTTCCTGGAGGTCGTGATCGCTCCGGAGTTCTCAAATGAAGCACTGGAAGTGCTTGCCGCAAAACCAGCGCTTAGGGTCATTCGCAGGTCGGCAAAGCACCCGCTATTTACATTCAGGCAGGTCGGTGCCGGAGTCGTGGTGCAGGAATCAGATGTTGAGGATTCGCCACCCGGTGCGTGGGCTCACGTGGCTGGCCCCACGCCTTCAAAAAGTCAGCTTGAAGATCTCTACCTGGCCTGGCGCGTTGTGAAGCATGTTCGAAGCAACGCGATAGTTCTTGCCCGAGGGGGATCTACGGTGGGTATTGGTGGCGGACAAACCAATAGGGTGGGAGCAGTTCGCATTGCAGCTGATGCAGCGGGTCGCAACCGAGAAGGGTGCGTTATGGCGTCGGACGCTTTCTTTCCCATGACCGATTCAATCGAGCTTGCTGCGCAACACGGTGTTGCAGCAATTGTTCAGCCGGGTGGTTCGAGGGCTGATGATGATGTGATCCGGGTCGCGGACGAAGCGGGAATCACAATGATG
>CAYTTD010000443.1:0-2226 GCA_964440595.1 uncultured Gaiellales bacterium | reverse complement strand
TCATTCATATCCCAACTCCTGTCTTGCTTCAGGTTGTTGTGGCGAAAGTTAGAGTTCTGGCACGTGTCAACCTACCCCAATGAATCAAGTCTGATGCACGCTATTCGCACACATTGTCTGAGACCAATCACGCCGGTTCATCGCGCTATTCGAGCGGCCTCATGTAAACCAACCCCGTTTGATCGACGATCGCGAGCACGTTTTGGTTCAAGCCAGCAGAGTACCTGTAGTCTCTCGGCATATTGGTTCCATCAGGCACTGCACTGAGAGCAACGAGACCAAACTCTTGCTGCTGTGCGGACAAATTTGCGGCATCCGTTGCCGAGCGACCCAAAATGCTGATAATCGCCATCGGCTTGTTGCGTCCATCGGGACTCCTGACAACTTCGATTGCCTTTTCAACCACTTGGAGTGGTGAACCAACTGGCAGAGCTCGAATGCTTTCATGGGATGAAAATTTCTTGAACTCAAATCCGCCGCCAAATAGACGTTGGTTGAGCGATTTATTCATGAAAAAAATCGTAAACTGATAATCCAAAACCGAGGGAGCAAACCGCGCACTACTGCCCTCAATAGAGTGCCGGCCTGCACCTGCAACCATTGACGGTTCGTGTAGCACGGCGTAGTCAGCCAAGAGCCATGATCCATCAGCTTGATTGATGCTCACCATTTGTTTCGGATAAACGATAGCTCTTACATCTTTTCCCTTTTTTGTTGCGACGCCAGGTATCTGGAGGTCATTGGCTGTCGTGAGATGAGGCATGCCAGCCGAGTCCTGCAACACGAGAGTTACCTGGCCCTCAACAGGTCGCTTTTTTAGCGCCGCAAAGGTTATTGCCTCCGGAACATCCATATCGGGCAATGGCACGAAAACACCTTTGAGGTTCTCTGAAAACAACGCGTACTCCCGCTCAGAACCAATCTCCGCAGTCAATAGTGGCTCGACTGCCCAGGATGAAGGATTTCCAGCGCCAGGGCGCGAGTGGACCGACGCGATTGAGTGCCTCAATCTTTGCAGGCCCATTAACTGAGTCTGCAAAGCACCGACATCTGTCACATACTTTGAAATGGAATTCGCGGCGTCAGATATTTGGCCGATCGCATTTTCTGTGATAGCCAGCTCGGATCTATGCACCCTGGTCAATCCACGATCACGCATTTCACCTATGGTAAATGGTCGCGTGAGTCCTTCTGGAAGCACTGTATTGCAAATTCGATCGGCCGCAACCACTGTGTTGTCTGAACGGGTAACGAACCTAACGCGATCGTCGTAGGCCGAGATGCTTACCTGCTCCGTCCACTTTAGTTTTTTTCGCCCTTTGAATCCATAGTGGCCAACAATTGTTCGAGGTGAAGTATTGACCTCCGTTGTCAATAGGTGCACACCGCCAGCTGCGTCTTCGATTCCTACTACGCTGTAGCCCGGGTTTTTTCCGACAAAATCCACAGCAGCAGCCTGCGCATCGGCAACTGACGAGTAGCCTGCAGCCCCACGATTGGCATCATCAACAAATCCCGTGGCATACAGGCGGGAATTTACAAACTCCAGGCCGGCGCCTTTAGCGAGAACCCCACCTACCGGAATATGCGCAGACGCAATCGGAAACCCGAGCAAACCCGCAACCTCGGCATTAACCGCGTCCACGGATCTAATCGCTCCCTCAACTCGGTCAAACACTTCTGGCATCACATCAAATGCTGGGTTGCGCTCACGTAGAGCGCCGATCGCCCGATCGGCATCAGTCATGTCGAGCAGTTCAACACCGTCTAACACGTCGACTTTCCCGCTACTGCGCAGCTCATCCGCGCGCTTGGCAAGCGCAGCGCTGGCAACATCAATCTCATCACTGATCGAACGCGCAGAAGCCAGCCCTTCGTCGGCAACAGTAGCCACCTGATCAACAACACCAAAAAAGTTTCGCCCATCGAGTGCTGCCTCGCGAATCTGGGCCATGCCAGAGCCGGCCACAAGGCCATTTGCCCTTGCCAAAACTCCCTCAATCCCCAACATTCCTACGAGTTCTCCTCTGTTTCAACCACAAAGAAAAACCACCCACTCAATCTGATCATCGTGAATTTTGATGAAGAAGTTGCGGCATTTCCACCACACTATGTTGGTTCAAGAACCTAAATATCGGGGTCGATGCCAGTTTGGTGCCAGTGAGATTTGCGCTGCCTGATATTAATGTTCGCCTCATAACAGCGTTGACGGCCGTCGCTGCTGTT
>CAYTTD010000442.1:0-2228 GCA_964440595.1 uncultured Gaiellales bacterium | reverse complement strand
GAAACGCGTCAAACATGCCCATGGTGTGTCACCTCCCCTTACCTATCTCGAGGTCCCGTTTACGCTCTTGATCATGTCCATTTGCTTTCCGGCAAGCTGAACGAGCGCGTTGTACCTGACGTTGTTCTCAGAGAGGTTTGCCATCTCCTTATCAACGTCAACATTGTTTCCGTCCGATCGCATCGTCGAGGTCTCGTCCATCTCCATCTTGGGAACGAGATTCTTGATGGCGCTCTGATCACCAGCTCGGCTGGCCTGCACGGCTTCCTTGAGCTGATCCTCAAAGCCCGTAACATCCGACCGCTTGAATCCAGGCGTGTTCACATTTGCCAAGTTATTGGCAATGGCACGCTGACGCATTGTGGTCGCATCAAGCGCCACATGGATTGCGTCTATGGATGAGTCAAACAGCGGCATGGTTGGTTCATAGGCTCCTGAAGCTACATAGCCTCCCGTAGACGGCCACCCTCAGGCACGAACGCGTCGCTCTCGGCAAACAACCTGCGTAGGCTGTCTACAACGCGCGGCAGATCTTGCCGAGGAATTCTGAACTCAGCTAGCGCTGTTGCGTCTGGTTCCGGCTGCTCTGCAGTCACCAGCCGGCCAACGCCCAGGTCAATGACCATCCAGTCAGCAAGGTGCGCCACCTGTGCAAGCTGTGGCTGGAGCTTGGCTTCAGATGGATTGTGGTGACAGCGGATAGCCTCACAATGTGTTGGTGGGAAGCTCCAGGCCTCTGCCACGTACGCACCAAGCTCGGCATGAGAGAAGCCCAAGAGCTCCATCTCTGCCTCTTCGTACGTAATATCCTTGCTCGCAGCATGCGCTAGCACTCGGGTGAAGTCATCCTTGCGATACACGCTGAGAATGATCTGCCCTACGTCGTGCAGCAGACCAGCCACAAAGGCCTTCTCCGGATGGATGTTGCCGCGCTTTCGAGCAAGGGCTCGTGCTGCAACACCGACACCCAGTGAGTGGCTCCAAATCTCGTGCCGAATATCAGACAGCTCGTCTGTGCTCTGGAACAGAAGGTTCATGGTCGTTGCCGTAATGGCAAGACTCTTGATGGTAGAGAACCCCAAGAGAACAATGGCTTCCGGTAGCGTCTCAATCCGCCTGGCATAGCCGTAATAGGCGGAGTTGGCGAGCTTGAGAAGCATTGCTACAAGCGATTGATCTGCACTGATTAGTCCAGTCAGGTCATTTACGCTGGTGTCGGCGTTGTCGCACGCCTCTATCACCGCAGGCAGCGTCTCGCTCATGCTCATCGGAAGGTCTCTGACCTCCTCTACGAGTTGAGTGATCGTTGGGTGGATCACGCGCTTCTCCTCAGTTATCGGTTGTGGGCCGAAAAAAACGATTGGCACCAAGACGAACCGTGCTTAACGCGGATTCGAATCAGTGCCGTTCCTTGGCATATGTATTGGAAGCCATCCGGCCGCCAAACCGGTTAGATACTCCAACCAGCATCGTTGCTATCGGCGGTTACCATCATGCCCTTGAACAGAACGAGCAAATAGCATCAATTGCAATGACACCGGCTCAGGCCCAATCGGTCAGGCGGATAATCGCTCAACGTCAAATCCAGAGGTCACAGCGGGCGCAACTCATGTGTGAGCCGGAAGCGAGCGCCATCGATTTGCGGCAATCGTTGCCCGTGCTTGCACGGTGAACTCCGGGTGAACATCAGCAAGTCTTTGCCATGCATTGGCAAAAGCATCGATGGTCTCTTGCGACCATGCGCCGTCCAGTGACCCCTCTGCCCACGATGCGGGTCCGAGATCTACAGATGAATGACGGTTGTGATGCTGACTGAACATGGTATGTCCATCGGTCAGCGCCTCGGGATCCTTTACCCTCTCATCAAGCCAGGGCGTTCTCAATCGCAAGCTTTACTGTGTCAGCCTCAAACGGCTTAACTACGAAGTCCTTGGCACCAAGCTTCATGCTCTCCACGACCTTGGCCTGCTGCCCGAGCGCAGAGCACATCACGATGCGTGCGGAAGAATCTTCACTCAGGATCGCCTGAAGGACTTCAAGTCCGTCCTTGCCGGGCATGGTGATATCCAACGTCACAAGATCTGGCTTGAGCTGGCGGTATTGTTCGATGGCTGTGTCGCCATCTCCAGCCTCTCCAACCACTTCGTGCCCATTCACAACGATGATCTTCTTCAACATCAGACGCATGAATGCGGCGTCGTCAACGATCAGAACTCGCGCCATTGTGT
>CAYTTD010000441.1:0-2237 GCA_964440595.1 uncultured Gaiellales bacterium | reverse complement strand
GAATCGATGGAGTCCATCCGCCCTGTAGCGTTGGATTCTGGCCCGGCGGTGCACCTGGTGTTGCGTTGGGCCACGTCGTTGGAATCGTGCCGGGTGATCCCTGCCCCGGCGCTGGAAGCTGGATAGAAGGCATCAGTTGTGTCAATCCGGCGCGTGCCGTACCTTCGGGATTTCCAGTGACCTGATCCCACCCTTCGGGATTCTGCATGATCTCTGCCTGAATGTACTGATCAACTACACCAGCGTTGAGACTACGGTCTGAGATCTGCTTGATGATTACTTCTGGCGTACCGGTAGCCTGAAAGACAAGTACGTGAGCCTGCAGTAGGCCAGGAAAATCTGGATGAGGTTGATCAAGCGATCCTCCACCCTGAGGAGGCACCGCAGGGCCATCGGCAGCGGCAGACGAAGCTGGATCTGCTGCGGGCGTACTTACAGTCGGCGGCTCGGGCGCAGATGACGCCCCAGGCATAGAGGCGGTGTCGGGTGAAACTGTGGGTTGAAATCCACCGTTAGTTGCTACCCCATATCCACCAACAGCCTGGTCTGCAATATTTATCGCTCCATCTGGAATTCCTGCCACACGCATACGATCGACTGACTGTGGTGACAATGAATTCCACTCAGCACCAGTTGTACCACCATAAGATGGTAAAGGCGCTGATCCCGGCTGGATTGTCCCCATGATGACTCCCTGTACCTAAATTCGACAGGTAAATTGCCTGCCTTCCCACTCTGTCTATCGGGATTCGGAGCGACTAACGTTGCACCAGGCGCTCGCGTGACGCGACGTCCTCAGGCACTTGAATTGACCTTACGCTTTTTACGGCCAGCTTCATCTCATGACGGTTACCTCGGCGCTGCAAGGCGGAGCGTAACCACCGTAACCACAGGCCAAATAAAATTACACGCCGGGCAATCAACCACCTATTTCTTGAAAAATGATAGGCAGCGTATCTCAGATGGCTCGCGAGCTGCACCCGGTACATCTCTCCCCAGTTGGTTCGTGACGAACCACCACCCAGATGCTCAACTTCCGCTTCAGGCAGAAAAAGTACTTTCCATCCGTTCAGGTGCATCCGGCGCTGCCAATCGGTTTCCTCGTTGTACATGAAAAATGATTCATCGAGAAGCCCGACGTCCTCCACGGTTACCGCTGGAACCAGCATGCAAGCTCCCATTACCCAATCCACGAAGCAGTTTTGTCTGTGTTGATTACCACCTGCGTAATAGCCGTTCCAGAAATCTGAGTTCTTGTCTATGTTGCGGAAGAACAGAAACTCCGACGCTATTCTCCATAGGGTGGGAAAACCTCTTATGGACCGCTGTAGGCTGCCGTCCTCATTGAGCAACTTAGGCGCAACAAGCCCTACTCCAGGCGCTCTCTGCGCCCCTTCAAGCATCTCTTTCAATGCCCCCGGCATTAATCGAGCGTCACTATTCAGCAGTAACAGGTATCGCCCTCTAGCACGGCCTATCGCAATGTTATTGGCTGCAGCAAATCCAAGATTCTCTGAGTTGGAAATGACCTCTACTTCTGGTGAAGTTCGACGAATAATCTCAACTGTTTCGTCAGTCGAGGCATTGTCAACAACGATAACTTCGATCTCAAATGATTTTTTTTCATCCTGTTGAATTGCGACAGATTCGAGACACTTTTCTATCAGGTCAGCGGCATTCCACGTGACAATGATCACCGTTACATCAACCATTGACGTCCACCCTACTCAAGTTAATCACTGTTTGCGCCGATGTTACGCGCGATGCCCACCATACAGAGCGAAATGGATCCGACCCGTTCGGCAAGCGAAGCAGTTAACAGCTCTTCGCCTGCTACCGGTAGCTCCGCAAGTACGCTCTTCATGCTTGTTGCGGCGTTTGGCGCAACTGCTTGGATGGCGGCGAGGGGATTTGTACCCCAAGGAGTATTACAGACCGGCCTGGTGGTAATTTTCGCTGCATCTCCTCCATTGCTTGCCTTCTTTCTGGCCTCTCGCACTGCCAGACGGACGGATATTCCTCGCAGCGAGAGACGAACATGGATGCTGGTGTCGCTGGGATCTGCAACCGCTGGCATCAGCACGATTCTGAATCTTCTGGCTCACTCACTTGGCAGCAATCAGGACGTAATAGCTCCGGTTTCTTCAGCGCTTTACTTTGCATCGGCTGCGCTGATTCTGGTGGGCATGACAGGCTGGATTCAGCGCATGGGCCCAACAGCATGGTTCTGGACGATA
>CAYTTD010000440.1:0-2238 GCA_964440595.1 uncultured Gaiellales bacterium | reverse complement strand
TGAGGCACCAAAGGGTGGTGGCGGACTCGATATCAGCCTTATCGTCAGCCTTGTGGTCGGCTTCGGCTCGATCATCGGCGGAATGTTTCTCGAGGGCACCAGTCCAACCAGCTACCTGGTCTTCTCTGCTGCAGTGATTGTGTTTGGTGGAACCTGCGGCGCAATGATTGGCGCAGTTGGCCTGCAAGAGTTCAAGAGAATGCCTTCAACCTGGATGAAGGCAGTGAAGTTTGGTGCACCAGACCGTGTTTCAATGATTGAAACGCTCGTTACATTCGCTGAAAAAGCTCGGCGCGAGGGCCTATTGGTTCTTGAGGATGAACTCAGAAGCGTCGACGACGAATTCATGAAGAAAGGTGTTCAGCTTGTTGTAGATGGCACTGATCCTGAGCTCGTTGAGGCGATTCTTTTCAACGAGATTGAGTCGCTTGAAAAGCAGTACACCCGCGAAGCCAGTGCGTGGACCACCATGGCAGCGTACAGCCCAACCATGGGCATTATTGGCACGGTGATGGGTCTGGTTCTGGTGCTCAGCAACCTCAGCGACGCTCAATCTCTTGGCCCTGCAATTGCGGTTGCCTTTGTCGCAACGTTCTACGGCGTTGGCTTTGCAAACCTCATGTACATGCCAACTGGCCAGAAGATTGCCGCGTGTTCCGGAGTGGCAGTCGCTTATCGAGAGATGATCGTCGAAGGAATCATGTCGATTCAGAGCGGCGACAACCCTCGCATCGTTGAAGAAAAACTGTCGGCTTTTCTTGAGCCGGCAGAGAGGGCAATTCTGTTGAAAAAGAAAGTAGAAGAGGATCAGTTTGACCTTGCGGCTTAACAGGAGAACGATCTAATGTCGCGTCGCGGTCGTCGTAAGAAATCACACGGTGCTGAACATCCAGACGAGCGCTGGCTACTCACATATGCCGACATGATTACTCTGCTGTTGGCACTCTTCATTGTGCTTTTTGCAATGTCAACGATAGACGCATCACGGTTTGATGCGCTTGCAAGAACACTCTCTGAGTCATTCAAGGGAAATGTCCTGCAAGAACAGGGCGCAATCATTACTGGATCAACAGGTGCTCTCGAACCCAACGCTTCGTCCCAGGTAAGAAGCGATGCAACGGTTCAGGTGATGGACAACCAGGACCAGAACAATGCCGGAGGCGTATCATCAGTTGAGAACAAGATCAGTGCAATGGTGAAGGAGCAGAAGCTCGAGAAGTCGGTCGAGGTGACGACCACCGAGCGCGGAATCGTAATTCGCTTGGCTGGCGACGTGTTCTTCGAATCGGGCAGTGCCGCAATGACTCCAAAGATGGAGAAGGTGATGCATGCAATCGCGGCTGAGCTGGTCAAGGACGGGCGCCCTCTCAGCATTGAAGGGCACACTGACGGTGCACCAATCGCAACTGCACAGTACCCTGACAACCTGATGCTTTCATTGGCACGGGCAGCAACCCTTTATAGGTTTTTGGTGGACGATGGCGCTAACAAGGATCACATGCGAGCGGTTGGATTTGCCGATGCCAAGCCAGTTGAGCGACCAGACTACCCAGAGCAGAGCGTCGCAAGAAACCGACGTGTTGAAATCGTCGTAATGGCACCTGGTGCAGACGTCTCAGAAGCCAGACGTCAGGCCGGAGTTGACTCGCAACAGCAGCCTGATGTTCCCGATGAGGACGTAAAGAAAGCTGCCGAGATCATTGGCGTTGACGTTGCGACAGCAAACGCAAACCAGAGGCCTGACGTTACAGAGCAGGATGTAATCGAGCAGGATCTTATTGGTCCGATTGTGGAGTTGCAGTAATGATTGAATATTTGCGTTTATCTCATATTGCTGCAGTTGTTCAAGTTGTAGTCAATGAAATCCGATCATGCCTGCAGGTGAAAACATGCAGAAGTTGATGCGTCACAAAATAAAGATTGCCATACTATTGGCCGCGGTAGCAGCAGTAGGTGCTGGTCTGTTCTTCTCTGGGGTTCTCAAGCAGAAAGAGCCTGTGAAGACCAAGTACCCGGTGGCGCCTATTTCACTGGTCCAGCCGTTCGTGATCAACCTCGCAGACGAGGACGAAAACCACTACGTGAAGTTAGCAATCGCCGTTCGTCTGGAACCAATGACAACGATTGAACATCACCTTTTCACGACTCCGCCAGGTGGAGGCGGTCACGGTGGTGGCGGCGATGCTGAGACTGGGCCGATCAAGGTCTCAAAGCATCCGCCTTTCAGAGACGCTGTGA
>CAYTTD010000439.1:0-2241 GCA_964440595.1 uncultured Gaiellales bacterium | reverse complement strand
TACTGACTGGCCCCTCGGGCTGCTATGGAATCGGCCCTGGAACCTTTTTCGCGAGCGCTTTCAAATCCCACAGGAGCATCAGATAATACTTTTTCAAGGCTGGATGTCCGCGCAAAGAGGCCTTCAACCCTTGGTGCGCGCTATGACAGCGTTACCGTCGAATCTGCACCTGGTTTTTATGGGCTATGGCGAGGCGCGGATCGAGTTGGAGGCGATCGTTGCCGAACAATCTCTGGCTGGCCGCGTGCACTTCATGGATGCGGTTCCGCAGGAGGAGCTTCTCGGTTGGACCCGGTCGGCTGATGCCGGAGTAATTCCTTACCAGCCAATTGACCTGAACAACTACTACTGTTCTCCGAATAAGCTTTTCGAGTTCATTCAAGCAGAGTTGCCGATCGTTGCCAACGACCTGCCGTTCCTCAGGGATGTCGTCGCAGGCGAAGGTTTTGGCATTGTTCATCGACTGGAAACGGTCGAGGATTACGCAAGTGCCATTGGTCTCATGTTTGACGGGGATCGGCGCCAGACTTTCCGGGACAACCTGCGCATGAAGAAACTCGAATACAGTTGGAGCATCGAAGAGCGCAAGCTGGTAGCGCTCTACCACGCGTTGGGAACCCGGCAATCTTGCATCTGAGCCGATTCCGAGCATGCCAGAATCATCAGAGCTTGAGTTGGCGGCACTTGGCGTGTCTCATCTCACTTCTGGGCACGGCAAGACCGCTTGCCTCTTTTCCGTCCGGCCGGGGGACTGGCTGTACCACAGTCGCATGGCGTACTTGATTCTTGGGGAGGTCGAGGCGCTTGGTCTGTCGCTGGCGATTCGGGGTCACTCCGGCCGGCGATCAGAGGCACAGCGATGACGTCATCACTGATCTGGTCATCACGGAGACGGATCAATCCTTCCGGGTGGCTTTCAGTTCCCGGTTCTCTGGAGTGGCCTGTGAGTGTTACCTGCCGACCGCGTTTTGTCTGACCGACTTAAGAATGGAGTACCGCAGCCGTGTGTGGAATATTCGGTTTCTTGGCTAACCATCAACGCCCTGTGCGGCAATCGGCCGCTGACCTTGAAAGCGGTTTGCGGGCGATCCGGCATCGCGGCCCGGACGGCACCGACCAGTGGGTGTCGCGGGATGGTCAGGTTGGGTTGGGGCATGTGCGACTGTCCATTATCGACATTGAAACCGGCGCACAGCCGATGCACAGCGATGATTGGCGTTTCACGATTATCTATAATGGTGAGATCTACAATTATATTGAGCTGAGAGCCGAACTTGGTGAAGGCTCGTTCCGAACGCGATCTGACACGGAGGTCGTACTGCGTGCGTTTGAGCGCTGGGGGACCAAGAGCATAACCCGACTGCGGGGCATGTTTGCTATTGCCATCTGGGATTCTCTGGAACAGCGGTTGTTTCTAGCACGCGACCGGTTCGGGATCAAGCCTCTTTATTGGGCACAGAGCGATTCTGGGCTTTACTTTGCTTCTGAGGTCAAAGCGCTCCTTCCCTTTCTTGGCCAGCGGTGCGTCAATCGGGCTGCGCTCGCAGACTACTTCACCTTCCAATTCTGCCTCGGCGAGAAGACGCTGATGGATGGCGTCTGGCAGCTGCCGGCTGCTCATTATGCGATGCTGTCCTCAGGACAATCACCTTCACCGAGGCGTTATTGGGAGGTGCACTACGATATCGATTTGGATCATACGGAACATTGGTTTGCCAACCGTCTGAAGGAACTTCTGTATGACTCCGTGCGGGTGCACCTGCGTGCGGATGTCGAAGTTGGCAGTTACGTGAGCGGCGGTGTGGATTCCAGTCTGCTTGCCGCGCTCGCTCGTGAGGTTCGGCCGAACGGTGCCTTCAAGGCGTTTAACGGCCGTTTTATGGACGGTATTGATTTTGATGAGTCGCACTACGCGAGGGCTCTGGCCAATGAGCGCGGAATGCAGCTCTTTGTCACGGATATCCGCGAGCAGGACTTCGTCGATCATATTGGTAAGGTAATCTGGCATCTGGACCAACCAGCGGCTGGTCCCGGGTCGTTCCCGCAATACATGGTGTCAAAGGAGGTCGGGGAGCACATCAAGGTGGTTCTCGGGGGCCAGGGTGGGGACGAGATATTCGGTGGCTATGCGCGCCACCTTGTCGCTTACTTCGAACAGTGCATCAAGGGTGCCATCGAAGGCTCGCTGCACAACGGAAATTACGTGGTGACCTACGAATCAATTATTCCAAATCTCGAGAC
>CAYTTD010000438.1:0-2241 GCA_964440595.1 uncultured Gaiellales bacterium | reverse complement strand
ATCTATTCAACTCTGTGTGCAAATTTTGACTAGCTTTACCGGTACTTACCTGAACCTTCGTAGCCCGCAGATGCTGGCAATCCCCTCAGTCAGGTATCGATGGCCCGCAATCCACTTATAGGAGTCTCGGTTACCTTCAACGTGTTGGCTCGCGCCACTTCGCGCCTCTTCAACTAATACTCGGGACAAAAGAATGTGCTCTAACTCACTGTACATTTTTCAACTTCTTTTCTGGTATTTCTTTTCCTTTACGCCCTATATTTATCATATTTTTATGGATGAATCAAGTTTTTTCAAGAAAATATTTATTATTGGTGGATATTTTTCGATTTTTTTTCTGAATTCGGTCAGTTTTTTTCCATTGGCTGGACGCCTGCCTCCTCCCCACCAGCAACTGCTAGAATCACACAGCCGTTTTCAGAGACATTCCGTTATACGGTATCCAATAATCACGGGGAGCAGATGGTGTGGCTGTTCAGGGGTTAAAACCAGCAGTAAGCGTTGGCTTCACTACCCCTGCCTGGGTTAAAGACGCAATTTTCTATCAGGTATTTCCCGATCGATTCTTTAACGGTGACAAGGCAAACGACCCGGCCGACACTCAAGCCTGGGGATCCCGACCAACCAATGAAGGCTTCATGGGCGGCGACCTCGAGGGTCTACGTCAGAAGCTTGACTACCTTGGGGACCTCGGCGTAACCGGGATTTACCTGAACCCGATCTTCTCGTCACCTTCAAACCACGGCTACAACATCACTGACTACTTCAACGTTGAGCAGCGCCTTGGCGGCAACCAGGCATTCAAAGGATTCATTACCGACGCCAAAGCGAGAAAGATGCGCGTCATGCTTGATGGCGTGTTCAACCACACATCGCACGAGCACGAGTGGTTCAAAGACGTCAGAGACAAGGGCCCAGAGAGTCCGTACTGGTCTTTCTATGACGTAAAGCGCCACCCGATTAGATATTCAAGAGACGCAGACGGCGTATTGCGCTCGCCCGATTACCGATCATGGTGGGACTATGCAACACTGCCCGAGCTGTGGACAACCCGGGATGCGGTACGTGACATATTTTTGCGGTCGCCAAACAGCGTTGCAAAACATTGGATCAAAGAGTATGGGATCGATGGCTGGAGAATGGACGTCGCTGACGAGGTCGAGATGGACTTCTGGCGAGAGGCACGCAAAGAGATCAAGAAGACGAATCCTGATACCTGGATGGTAGCCGAGAATTGGCACGACGCCAGCCACTACCTGCAGGGTGACCAGTTCGACGGGGCAATGAATTACAGGTTCTTTCAACAACCGGCGGTCAAATACTTCGCAAAGAAAGAGATCTCGAGCGACGAGTTTGTAAAGCAGGTGCAGAGCCCTTACCCACACGAGGCAAGGTTTGCGATGTTCAACCACCTCGGCAGCCATGACACTCCTCGATTTGTTACCGAAGCATCGGGCGACTGGTACCGAATGCGCCCCGCCGCAATCTTTCAGATGACATGGGTTGGTGTACCCGTCATCTATTACGGCGACGAGATTGGCATGGATGGCGGTAAAGATCCTGAGTGTCGCAAGGGATTTGCATGGGATCAGCTGAACCACTCCTCGCCCGCCGTACAGCTTCGCTCGCTGTACAAGACACTGATTGATACCCGCAAGGGCGTGGACGCTCTTAGACGCGGAACTGCCGACTTTATTTATACCCACAACGACAATAAGATGGTTGCTTTCCGCAGACACTCCAGCGGAGATCCACGCGACGCAGTCGTAGTGTTGAATAACGACGTCAAAGGCCATGACAACGCCGTAATTCCAGTTGGGGGATTTGCCGCTGATGGCACCGCCTATCGAGATGCGATCTCCGGAAAGACCATGATCGTAAGCGATGGCACACTCAAGCTGGGGCACATGCAAGGCAACTGGGGCGCGGTGCTCGTTCGCGAGCTGCCAGGTAGTCTGACTGCCTACCACTCAACCAGATCATCGAAGTCTGAGGGCCCTACTCGCAAAGCAGGCCAGTCAGGAGTATCTGGCTAGATGCAATGGACAACAATCGCTGTCATCGCATCCGCCGCTTTAGCCGGAGCAGGCTGTGCGTGGTTTGGATGGCAGCTGTGGCGCGAGTTGAAGGCAACGTCGAAAACGGGCCAAGCAGCCTCCGCGCTGCTTGGAGCTCACACGAATGCGGTGATTGCCAGGCAGGCAGAGATAGCAGAGCGCATAGAGCCAATAACCAGCAAGA
>CAYTTD010000437.1:0-2242 GCA_964440595.1 uncultured Gaiellales bacterium | reverse complement strand
CGCACCGCCGGGACAGTTCGAACCTCAACGTGAATCAACTGATCATCACCGCCTCTCCTAACCAGTACTGCCTGTTGAAAGTCCTTCTCTCCCATGTAAATAACGTCGGGTCCGACCGCCATCAGCAGTTTGACGATTATTGTTGCAACCCCATCGAAATGACCGGGCCGGGCAGCCCCACAAAGACGTTGACCCATGTGGCCAACAGAAACACGTGTAAGCTCATTGGTGTCATACATCTCAGAGTCGACTGGGATCCAAAGAAGATCGGCACCTCCTGATCGACAGATCTCACGATCCTGCTCAGGGGTACGCGGATACCTTCGGAAATCTTCACCGGCTCCAAACTGGGATGGGTTCACATAAGCTGACACCACAACGAAGTTGCACTGTGCGCGTGCCCTCCGGATAAGTGCAAGGTGCCCTTCGTGAAGTGCACCCATTGTCGGCACAAAGCCAACTCGCTCATTGCGATCATGTGCAGCACGCACCTGATGCCTAAGCTCTGCCACTGTCTCAATCAAGCGCATGATGGATGAGCCTCCCGGTTTGTTCTGATATTCGGTTGCTTCTCATAGCGAGGTCTGCGGTTGCGGACGACATGGCTCTGTAGCGTTGAAGCAGCGAACGATCATCAATGTTCGAAAGTACTTCAATGTGTTGCCTGACTGTATCGACGTCGCCCCGTGAAACGGCGCCGGTGAGTGCGATGCCAGTGTCATCTTCCTCTATTCGTTTACATGCAGATTTCATGAGTGTGGTCATTGCCGTAACCGCAAGACGACGATTAACGCCTGCGAGCATCGCAGTGTTGACCGCATCCTCAGCGAGAGTCACAAGATGGTTTGCTGCCATGGTGCAGGCGGCGTGCCAGAGGCCTCGCTCTGCGTCGTCAATCTCACATGTTTTCAGCTTCAGCAGATCTGCCAAATGGAGTGCACATGTTTCAGCTGAGGAATCTTTTCTTGCCGTTATGGCGCCAACGCTTCCCTCAAGATTGTCGCCGTCTGGGTTTCCAGAAAAAGAAAAGGCTGGGTGAAGCGAACCAACGGAGACACTAACCTGTCTCTCCAGGGGAAGAGTCGCAGTTACCCCACTCAAGTGGATTATTGCGATCCTCTTTTTCATGTCTGTGCCGTACCTGCCAATCGCACGGGCAATATCCTCAACTACGGTCGGAACCGCATTATCTGAGACGCAAACAACAAAACAGTCTGCAGTTGTCACAAACTCGGAGTCGGCCAGGTTCCCGTGGAACGTTCTCACCTTGCCGGAACCGTTGCGATCAACCCATTGCTGCATGGGATGTTCACTGCGATTCCATACCGCTGCCAACAAGCCTTTTGCAGCAATCGCAGAGGCCACTGCTCTGCCGCATCGGCCGAGACCGGCGACGGCGAATTGATCGCACTTGTTGCCATGACCAATAGTCACGGAATCCAACTCCTCTCTGGTACCACCCCGCACTCTTAATCAATATTGACTGGCGGTGGCAGTCCTGTAACAGATATCTTACCCCTACGCCCTTACGAATACCCAGGAAGTAAGATCAGCTTATGCCACTTTACGAATTTTATTGCCGCGATTGTAGTGAGAGATTTGAAGATTTGGTGAGCGTTGGCGATGCCGATCGACAGATATGTATTCGGTGTAAGTCAGGTGACGTCGTCCGGGTTTTCTCCGCCTTCTCGACAGGTGTCGCCGTAGGCGGTTACGGCGAGCCTGAAGCTGGAGGCTGCTGCGGTGGTTCATGCGGGTCCTGTGGGCGTGGGTAGTTCGAGTCAACAGGCGTCAGCCGATATTGAGCAGCTCGAACAAAGGGTTAGAGCATGCAGGCTGTGTCGGCTCGCCGGAATGGGAAGCGGACCAGTTTTTCCGATTGCGCCACTTGAAGGATTGGAACTTCCGGTCGACGGTACCTGTATCGTCATGGTGATGGACCATCCCGCTTGGTTCGACGACCGTGACGGTGTCACCCTGGCGGAGGATGAGGTGCGAGCCAGGTTCTGCAGAGATCTCCGAAGCGCTGGGGTTGACGCATCAAAAGTCTGGGTTACAAGCCTTGTTCGCTGTCGTCCGTCCCGCGGCCGCAGTGCATTTCCTGACGAGATCGAGTCGTGTGAGGGCTACCTTTTTCAGGAGCTCAAGATTGTGAAACCGGCGGTTGTGTGTCCTATGGGCGCCAGCGCTTTGCGGGTTCTCACGGGTCGTGCTCTTCGAATGTCACAGGCCCACGGAATAC
>CAYTTD010000436.1:0-2247 GCA_964440595.1 uncultured Gaiellales bacterium | reverse complement strand
GTTGCCGTCGGTCGTCAACAAATGTGTTGGCGTAGTCGTTGGCAATGTTTGCTGCCTTCTCCGCATCGCCGGATTTAGCCGCGATTCCAATGCTTGCCGACTCGCCATTTGGAGTTACTGAGGTCGCTCTCATCAGGTCTTCAGCAGAATCGAGTCCGGCCTTTTTCGCAGCGTCAGCCAGCACTGTTCCTGACCGAGCAAAACCAGCTAGCGTTTGCATGTTTTCCCTGGTTACGCCGCTGGACGGCAAAACGCTACCTGTTGGATTCGTATCGCGTTCTGGGGGAGAAAAAGTCACCTGTGATCTTGCTTCGTAGACGGGTTTTGCAACGATCGTTGTGTAGGCCAGTGTTATTCCACAAACTGCCAGCATGGCAGCAAGCACTGCATACCAGCGGCGTCTGGCAATATTGATCACCCGCGTACCTGTAGTCATCGAATCATTCATGTTGTTGATCCATTCATCGTGTTACTCCTATGACGTCAAACACAACTTTTACGGTTAGTCCCATGGGCAGCAGGATAAGTAGCGCGCCATAGAGCACTGGGCGTCGTGTCAGGGTGCCCAGCACCCAGAATGCTGGAAGTATCAGAAGAGCAAACCGTGGCATCTGCCAGACGATGCCCGTAGCCATTGGCATCAGGATTGCGGCTGCCGCGAACAGCGTCCATCCCCGAACCTCCCACCGATCACCATTTGCTGTGCGATAAAACCAGATCGCTGACGCGATTAGTGCAGCGGTAGCCAACAGTTCGAACGCAATGCCAAGCTCGCCGCCAACCACGCTACGCAAGCCATCAGTGACCGCGGTAATTGGTCCAGTCAGTGAAAGCGATCGATTGAACTCTTCCTGAGCGTGGGTTGACGCAAGGAAATCACCAGTTGCATAGGAAAGGTAAGAGAAGAAAGCAACGACGGCTGCGGGAATCATTGCCCCTGCGGCAATCGCGCATGCAATTGCACGACCACGTAACTCCCCCCTGCGCAGCTGCGCAATTGCAATGCCCAGGAGAGCCAGGCCGATCAGCATTCCGGGTGGGCGTGACAGTGTGCACAACGCTGCTGCAACGCCTGCCAGCAGCCATGACGTTGCAGTTCCCCGAAGCGCCAACAGCGTCGCTGCGCACATTGTTAGCAGCATCACTGATTCAGTCGATGCTATGGAGAAGTAGTGCGCTGTAGGAAAGATCGCAAGAAGTGTTGCTGACCGGACAGCTGCCTCATGCGAGAAGAAACGTTCACCTATCATTGCGAACATCAAGATGGCTGGCAGGAAGCAAATGGTGCTGATTGCTACCGATGCAACACCAAGAGGAATTCCTGCATAATCAAATGGCACAAGCAGGAGTGGAAAAAGAGGGTACTCCGTGGCATTCTGCAACGTGTATCCATTCTGTACAACACTTATGTAGTGCGGAAACGTACCGGATTCAAAAAACGGTACGTAACGTGTGATGCCTCGTTCCGGGCTGCGCGCAGCGTATTCAGAGAGTAGTCCAACCAGGGTGACGCCGATGCGTGACGCAAGCCATGCAATCCAGACGACTCCCCATCGTTCGAAGTGGTTCACGATGCGTGGCCATAGGTTGCTCCCACCGCTGTCTGGTGGCGGCAAAGCCGTCAATTCAGTCCTATTCTGATCAACGCTATGTTGGATCGGTTCAACCGAGGTCATGCCAAGGCCTCTTTCAGATACATGTACTGCACTGTCATCGGTGCTCTGGACACTTTGCTGGAGTCGACAGAACATGCACAAAAAAGAGCAACATTTTGTATATGAATGGGAAAAGTGCTGTACAGTAACGAGCATGGAACAAGAAAGGCCAAAGCGAGATATCTACGGACGCAAACCTGTTTCAAACAGCCAGGGACGAACCGCACCACGAATTCTTGAACGGTCGGCTCCGCCCGGAAGCATTGCCGGTTTCGATGGTGTGCTGAAGGAGTGCGCTGATGGCACGATTGGCTGGGCAATTGCCCGCTATGCGAATGAATATGTTTCAACTCTTTCGTTTACGCCACAGAGGTTGCAGCAGAGAATGCTGGTGTTCCTGGTGCGAGATTTTTCAGAGGATTCTGAAAATGGATTGAAGGCGCCGGTTGAGAGCCTCACACATGAACGCCTTCTAGCCAACCTTGATTGGCGTGTATCACGGGGTTTCAACGATCACATGGAGCTGTCACGGGCAGCGGTGCATCTCGCGCGTCTATCCACCTGGATCGCCCAAAATTGTGTCGAAAAAGAT
>CAYTTD010000435.1:0-2249 GCA_964440595.1 uncultured Gaiellales bacterium | reverse complement strand
CACGAGCTGCTCTCGAAGAGGGCATCGTTCCTGGTGGCGGCGTTGCGCTGCTCAACGCTTCTGCTGCATTTGATGCAACGACTCTTAGTGGTGACGAAGAGACCGGTGCTCGCATCGTTCTTCGTGCTCTCGAAGAGCCAGTACGTCAGCTCTCAGAGAACGCAGGCCTTGAGGGATCAGTTGTTGTCAACCACGTTCGCACGCTCGACAAGGGCTGGGGTCTGAACGTTGACTCAGGTGACTACATCGACCTGGTTGATGCAGGCATCATTGATCCAGCAATGGTTACGCGTTCAGCTCTGCAGAACGCAGCTTCAATTGCAAAGAACATCCTCGTAACCGAGTGTGTTGTTGCTGAGGCACCAGAGAAGAACCCACCAGCCGGCGGCATGCCTGACATGGGCGGCATGGGTGGCATGATGTAGGAGGCATGATCGCGCTCGCATCGCATGCGAGTGGCAATGCTTATTACATTGAGTACATTCAAGGGGCCTCGTCGCGATAGCGGCGGGGCCCCTTTTTTTTGTGCGGAAATCGCCGGCTTTGTCTTCGCGTTATGGAATTTGGCTGCTGTATGACCATGATCCATGACGCAAAGACAAAATATTGTCTGAAGAAACAAAATTAGAGAGCGCAGACGGAGCAGATTATCGATGCATAGCGGTCGTCGCACCTAAGCGATAGCTGCGCCGTTGCAAATGAATAAGTCGCGTTGAGGTCAGTTGTGTCTGATCCCTTCAACTCAGCTCCTGCCTCGTTCACCTTGTCGTTCGTGGTTAGCGATCGCGACACGCTCCATTGGCTCTTGAGTAATACGATCACCGGAGTGTCGGTTAGCTTTGCCAGAGCCTCAAGGCGGGTCCATCTTGTGAGGAAGTCAAAATTGTTTATTGGCGCAACCTCAAGTCGTTGCCGAAGTAACCGGTAAGCTGGCTGGTCTAGCAAATATTCAGCGTCCATCTCAACATTCATGTTCGTGCGCAACATGACCACTGACCAATCGGTATCCAGGTGTGACTTGCAATACCGGTATCGGTCCAGGCTTTCAGCCTCGCGGCGCGATACCAGAAAAGTATTTTTGAAGAGATCATCTGCATAGTCGCCGTCCGATCGGCGGTTGCCTCGTTGGATTTGACTCGCAGATAGATGCACAACCATCAAACCGTTGCGCCGCCGTCTATGTCGATTACGGATCCGTTCAGGTTGGAGCTTCCTTCGATCAGCATCGCGAAAACCGCAACTACATCACCTGCGGTGGAGAGCCTTCCGCTTGGCGTGCGGCGCACGATGGATGCCTTCTGCTCGGGTCGCAGCACGGCGCTCATGTCTGATTCAAAAAATCCGGGTGCAAGCGTGTTGACGATCAGGCGCCCCTCGAACTCGCGTGCAAGTGATCGTGAGAACGACTCGACAGCGCCTTTTGATGCGGCGTAGGCTGAGAGGCCGGGGTAGCCTGTGCGTGCGCATATTGAGCCGATGTTGACTACCTGGCCAATGCCCCCGCGCTTCAGCATCTCGCGCGCCGCAAGGCGAGTCCAAAAGATGGGCGCCTCAATATTGGTTTTGATTATCTGGCTGATCGCGGTGGGCCTGGTGTGAACGAGAAGAGAATCCTGGCCAATCGCAGCGTTGTTTACCAGCAGGTCAAGCCGACCGCTCGACGATGAGAATCGTCTGACGAAATCCTCGACCGCTGAGTAGTCTGTTGCGTCGATCTCTTCGAACAAAAATGCGCCGACGTCAAATTCTTCAGTGGCGTCGTTTGAAACGGATGAAGGGTATTCGCTCATTAGTCGCTCGGCTTCGCTCGTCTGGCTGCGCGCGAACGATGCAACCCGCCACCCCTGTTCGAGCAGGTGCTCGCACAGTGCGGCTCCGAGACCTCGTGACCCACCGCTTACGATTGCAGCTCGCTGCTCAGTGCCCTCAGGTTGGATGGTTGCGTGTGTCATTTGTGTGTTGCTCCTACTTCTTTTCGACCTGAGTCTTCAGGCTCGTTGAAACCGGTATTGCATCAAGCATCTTTATTGACCTTGGCACAGCTCCTTCAGGCAGTTTTGCCACGCACCAGTCTCTAAGCGCGGCCGTATCGCAGCTGCCTGCGTTGCGAAGCACGACCTCGGCGGCGACTACTTCACCCACTAGAGGAGCGCGCCTCGGCGAAACGCGACACCACGCAATATGTTCATTGGTTAGAAGTACTTTTTCAACATCGCCACAATCGACCTTCGCGCCGCCAACATTAACCA
>CAYTTD010000434.1:0-2251 GCA_964440595.1 uncultured Gaiellales bacterium | reverse complement strand
AATTACCGCCGACCTCACAGCCAGCACTTTGAGCGTATTTTCTTGGTCGCAGGGCGAGTTTTATTCGCTATCCGCATAAAAGTCCGCCTACGACGACATGGTACGCACCGCATTCGACGTACGCACCGCATTCGACGTACGCACGGCATTCGACGTCCGCACGGCATTCGACGCCCGCACCGCATTCGACGTATTTATCCGTGAACATTGACTCCTGGCCCACACCACGTTTGTCCCGTAGTTTGTCGCTTGGCATCACAGAATCGACGCACTTTCTCGGCGCTGCCTGAACCGTGTCACAAAGAATCTTTTTACACTTTTGTCACAATTTCACAGCCCCAACTCATCGACAATACGTTGAGGATGTTTGTGCAAACGAGGGAACCCATTAGTGATCGCAACCTGTCAAAGCGCTTTCTTAGCGCATTGGCGCTGCTCTGGCACGGCGAGCGCAATGCAGCCACCGAGTGCGGCGATCGCAATACGGCCACCGCGTACGGCGAGCGTGATTCAGCCTGCGAGTGGGGCGAGCGCAACGCATCGACGCGCTGGTGCGAACACAGCGAGCGCGAAGAACAGACCAACCGCGGCGATCGCAACGTACACAGTGGGCGCGGCTCCACGCCGGTTGAGTACGTCGGGCTCGCCATGGTTGTCTCTCTACTCATGGGCTCGATTGGAGGAGCTATCGATTCCGAGGCTGGCGAGCGGCTAGCCGAGGCGATTGTCGAGAAGATGATCGCGGCGCTGCTGGAGTGATTCGGCTTGTATAGCCGTTTTGATTTTTCTGATTCAAAAACGTCACGCTATTGTTGCAAATCCCTATGGATATGAGCGTTCTTATGCGAAAACATACTCCCCTGGCTTGTCCGAGCTGCTTGTAAATACGAGCTGACGGTCCCCGGGTAGCTCAGTGGATAGAGCAGCTCCCTGACGGTTGGGCATGCCGCGGGTTCGAATCCCGCCCCGGAGATCCGCTACAATGAAGTTTGTCAGGGAGCCGCGCGTTTCATTAACGAGCTGCCCTTGAGGCTCGCGCATCCCAGCGCGAGCCTCATTATTTAACGGAGCTGTTTCCCGCCACCGCGCGTGGCCTTTTTTGCCTCACCACCAACCACTTCGCACGCCAATTCAGCGCGCTCTCCTTCATCCTATCTACCTGCAAAATGGCATTATCCATACTCGCCGCGCGGTTTCGGCCACGGCGGAGTCCCCTATTGCCCCGTTACGTTTGCAACTCAATCGGCGAGAAAAGAAGGCGAACACCGCAGCAGGTTGCTTCGGCAGTGGCAGGCGCCCCCCGCACGGGGTGTTGGCCGGTACCGAAGCAGGCGCTCCCGAAGGGAGTGTTGTCAGCGCCGAAAGTTGGGCATAACGCCCTGCTGGAGGCGAGCCGATTGTCGAGCAAAATGCCCGGCCGAGGTGGGTTTCAAGCCCCGCCAATGGCCAGGCAATGTGCCCGGCAGGAGGCCAACTGATACACCGAGCCGCGGCAAGTAGATAAAATACTGTGTGAAATGGGCACGATGCCCTTTTTGTGCGGCCAATCGTCACGCGCTTTCCCCCATGTACAGCGGTGTCGGTACCAGGCGCAGTCCATTTTGCACAGGCACGTCAAGGAAGACTGAACGAACCGCCAAGGAGGCCCATGTCATCCCCCACATTCGAAATAGCTGTTCCAGAAATCGCCGAGCTTCAGCGTCTTGCTGAGCGCGGTCACGAGAATGGTTATTTGACCGTACAGGAAATCGCACAAGAACTTTATGAGGCTGAGATCTCTGAGGAGTTCATTCGCGACTTCTACACTTATCTTGTTGAGCACGACATCGAGTTGATCAGCGCTGAGGAGTCTCGCAGCGACGGTTCGTTCGGCGCCGTTGATCAAAAGCCGCCACGTCCGACTCTTGAGCTAGACCTCACTGTTGAGCCGAGCCTGGATTCACTGCGTCTATATCTGCGCGAAATTGGCAAGGTTCCACTGCTTACAGCAGAGCAGGAAGTCAGTCTCGCCAAGCGCATCGAGCGCGGCGACATGGCAGCAAAGACACAGATGATTGAGGCGAACCTTCGTCTTGTTGTGTCGATTGCGAAGGGCTATCTTGGTCGCGGGCTATCGTTCCTGGATTTGATTCAGGAAGGGTCGCTGGGTCTGATTCGCGCAGTTGAGAAGTTTGACTACCGCAAGGGTTACAAGTTCTCGACGTATGCGACCTGGTGGATCAGGCAGGCGGTAACCCGCGCGATCGCCGAT
>CAYTTD010000433.1:0-2253 GCA_964440595.1 uncultured Gaiellales bacterium | reverse complement strand
TTTCACCTGTCGGCACATACTGGTCGCCGTAGAAATTGAATAAGGATCCCGCGAAGGAGACAGGATATGGCGCTACCGTGGCAACGAGCGCTCCACCAGCAAACGCGGTTACTCCTGCAATAGCGCACGCGGCGACAGTCTTTACCTGCATGATGACTCCGTCCCTTGATTGCGCCCGCGCTGCCGATATATCGCTAAATGTTATTCGCGCTGTTTCACGAACCGAGGGATTACTCGGGATGCATTTTTCGGTGAATTGCCACTCGGATTGCTCATGATTTGCAGCCGTACGCATCCGGCCTGCTATACACTTGCCCGAAATTCGAAGGTTATTACGACTCAAGGGCTCATCCACATGCACGAACACGTCTCCAGCAAGATCAATGCTTCACAAACCATTCTTCGAGCCGGACTGCTGTTTTTAGCAATAGTGATGGCACTAGCTTTGCCTCAATCCGCGTCAGCTGACGTCGTCGAGACAATTAATTTTGACGCCCTGGCCGCCGGAGAGATGATTGCGGATCAATTCACAGCCGAAGGCGTTGTATTTGTGGACGATTCAACTTCGACCGGCGAGCCAGAGGTCAGGGATGTGGGAGCAGGTGTTGCTGGCTCAGGATCCAATGTAGCAATGTCGACATGCTCAGGATGCGAGTTCACCAGGCACGTGGTCAGAGCCAACTTTTCTACTACCGTTGGATCCGTTAGCGCAAATATTGGCGCGAATCCGGATGTGTGTTCCTGGAGCGTCAGCGTTGCAATGTTTGCCTATGCCGCTGACGGCACGTTGATCGACTCGATGACTGCGCCCGTCGGTTTCACCAGCTACGCAACTGCGTTCACCGTCACCGATCCATCAGGCCACGACATTGCCTATGTTCTGCTCGGAACCGACCCGCTTGACGGCCAGTACAACGGTTGCTCTATCGGATTTGACGACTTCGCGTTCTCTAAGCCTGACACCGCACCGCCCGCTGACGTTGCAATCTCTACGCCAGACTCTGTGGTGTCGGTTAGACAGGGCGCAACCACAGACATCGAGATCAACATCACACGCGTAAACGGCTCGACCGGGAACCTCGATTTTGTTGCCGCCGGCCTGCCCTCAGGCGTTACAGCGTCGTTCTCTCCCGACCCTGCAACCGGAACATCAACAACCACAACACTGACTCTCACGGCAGCGGCAGGAGCCGCTGAGGTGTTAACCCCCGACTCATTCACGGTGTATGCGACACCAGCAAGCGCGGCAGTCGCACCATCAACACGAACGATAAATATAAGCACACAGGTGCTCACCAACTTTTACGTGTCGATACCAGAGACGATTGAGGTTCCTTCATGCGGCACCGGCAGCGTCAACGCATATGTCAATCGTACAATCGGATTCGATGGCACAGTTTCACTTGAGGCTTCCGCCCTCCCGTCGGGATTCACTACGACGATCACTCCGAACACCTCAACCCCGTCAGGAAGCGGGGCTCTCGCGACACCCCACGCCGTCGCGGTGTCAGCTTCTTCAACAGGATCACTTGGTGACCAGACCATGACGCTTACAGGCAGCGCAACCGGGTTGGTAGCGAGCACTGATACCACAACTGTGCGTCGAGTTGCCGGAAGCATCTCCGCTGTAGAGCCATCCGTTGTTTATACACCGTCGGATCGGGGCGATGGCACCATGGTAACGATCCGTGGCAGCGGTCTTTGCCCTGGATCGACAGTCCAGTTTGGCAGCACGGGCGCATTTACTCCCTCGGCATCGAGCTTTGCATCCGACGGTACCAGCGTTACGGTTGAAGTGCCGCGAGATGCAACCACGGGGTTTGTCACGGTTACAAACGCTGACGGCACCCGCACCTCCCCAACTCCGATCACCGTGTTCAGCACAAGAAACACCGAAGGCTTCCGATTCGAGAACTACAACCATCCAGGCGTCAACTTCAATGACCTGAAAGAGACTTACGGTGAAGCAGATACCAACCTGAGCGTGAATCCATGTTGGCCATGGTACGACTGCTCTTTCGTTACGCCTGTACCCAATCCTCTCACTTACCTTTTCATGGGTATTGCAAATGCAGCACTTAGCGGTGACGGTTCCTGTTTTGGCATCTCCGTTACGAGCCAACAACTCGCAACCGGACGTGTTCCCTTCTCCAGGTTCACGCCCGCAGGCGCAGACTCTGCCTGGGAACTCGAAGGCGATAGTGCTCCAGGCGCAACATTGGCAACGCACATTCGCCGCTGGCACAACGTGCA
>CAYTTD010000432.1:0-2263 GCA_964440595.1 uncultured Gaiellales bacterium | reverse complement strand
ACGGTCTGGCTAAGTGACTGGATTGCGGGCGTGGGCTCTTCCGATCTTAGGCGATTTCAGGATTGTTAATTCCAGCAATTACCCTGAGAGCAACAGCACGCTCCCTTGACGTCAAGGCATCCATTTCTGAAATGCCAACAGATTGTTGATTGTTGTCATCACTGCCAAAGATGCTCGCAGAAGCAAAAGCACACCAACCGGCATCTGCCTGCACATCGGGCGGCATCATGTTTCTAGCTGCGGCTATCAGGCTTTCTCGTGGAATAAACACGCTAGCGGAGGTTTCGCCAAATCTCTCCTGAAGTTCGATGCGAACAAGAAATGCCAAAAGCTCAAGGTGGCGATAACCCTTCTGATGGGCCTTTTCCTGAGCCCCGGCAAGCAGCCGAAAAGCGTTCACGGCTTCGTCGACGCTTCGCCCTTCGCCTGCTCGCGCTTCAATTATTCTTCCCTCTACCTCAAGATCATCAAATCCCTGTTCCATCGCAAACTGCACTGCCCTCGTTGCGTATTGGCGCGCTGCCGCGAATCTTTTGGCCGATACACATAGGGATGCATTATCTATTCGGGCGCGAATGCATTCCCGGAACCATCCATGCTTTTCGGCCTCGATCGCGATGGCAGGAAGATCCGTTGTTTTTTTCAACATCGCCAACTGCGTTTGAGCCGTCATCATCAAACGTCTTTCACCACGGCCCCCTGACATCTGCAGCGCGCGAAGCCAACCGTCCACTGCAGGCTCATTCATTCCTGTGAACCCCAGATTTGCTGCGGTGACAAACAGCCTGTCCAGGGGATCAACGTTGGTGCCGTGGGCAGCCAGCGAAACGATCAGTACCCTCTCCTCCAGGTTGCTGCGCAGAGCCGCATCACACCAACGGTCATACAACGAAAGTGCATTGGTCTCAGAAGGTCTATGTCCGAATCGCGAAGAGCCTGCCGCGAAATTCTGGACTCCAGCTATGAATGCTTTTGGCGGCGAATTGCTTTCTTTCATTGTCCCTACTTCCCAACCAGCATTGGCAGTTGCCGGTGTTGACTTTTTACGGGGACGTCCCTTTTCTCCCGAAACCCAGAACCAGAATACGACGCCTTTTCATGCATGAAAAGGGGGATGTGTCGCGGGATTAATTCGAATTTCTCCCCAACCTACGAGAGGATCAGTTCACTAACTACGCCGTAGTGATCAGATGTGGGGGACTCTTGTCTCAAGACCTGCGTACTGGCCACCCTGAAGTGGTTTGACACGTAGATACGATCAATATCCTCCACGCCTAACTTGGGAGTTGAATCACGTCTGGCGTCACCTGGAAGGATGCCAACGGCCGTAAACGCGTCCTGCAGACCCGCAATAGAAAATACCCTGCGCTCCCTCTCACCCAATTTCGTTGACGACCTTACATTGAAATCGGCGCCGATCAACGTCGGGCCCTTCCACGCAGCAAGGTTGGCAGCCACCTGATCCACCTGTGATTTCTGTGGATCCCTGCCAGGTTGAGCCCATGAGTAATGGGCACCAAGAACACGGATCAGTCTGCCCGCTGGGCTAACCACCATCGTGTCGATGGTGTTACGCGGGTCATATTTCAACGCGGTTTTTCTTTCCTTCTGTCTTAATACAAGACGCCTGAAGCCATTGACCGCATCGTCGACCACGTTGCCAACGCGATTGCCAAATCCTGCTTCTCCCGGCGCCAGATGAACAATGTTTCGTGCTGAATCCACTTTGAATCCGTTGAACGTCAGAACAGCAACCTGCTGCTCTCTGCCGCTCACCAGCATTCCCGGCGCAGCTGCCACCGCGCTCTCCGCTCCAAGCATTCGTGCGAGCTCGTCAAGCTGATTTCTGAAGTTGGATCTTGCTGCAAACCGATCAAGCTCCTGAAGTATCACTACGTCAGGCTTCTCCCGCTTGATGGTTTCAACAATTCTCTTCAGGTCAGCTTCCGACGACCCAAATCCTGTTGGCCCCATCGCTCCGCGTACGTTAAAGGTCAACACCTTTAGCTTTTCGCTGCCACCAGTCACAGATGCTGCGCCATGATTGGCTGAGGAGCCTCGGTTTATGATCCCCATGCCTATCTGCTGTACTACTTTGCCTATTCGATCAGGCAGCTCACCACGCCAGTGAGGAGCATTGGGAATTGGAGGCAGGGCATACCTATGAGCAAGTGGCGCTGTGCCACGCGCAACGCGAACGTCACCAGTTACCTGACTCAAGCTACTTCCCCCTCCCAACAAACTATGTGCTCACGGGCGGCAG
>CAYTTD010000431.1:0-2268 GCA_964440595.1 uncultured Gaiellales bacterium | reverse complement strand
TCATCTTCAAACGCAGACAAGGATTCCTGGTTGGGGCTTTCACTCCAATCTCTCGCCGCGTCTACAAGCTCCCACACTTCCGACAAAGTGTGGGGAAGAATAGATTCAACAGTCTGTTCCTGATCCCACGGACACTCACGACGAAGATGTAACGTGAGATTCCAGAGATCCGTAGCGCTTTTCAAGTTGAGGTACTCGAGCTACTTGTCTTTCGATTTACTGTCGTCGGCTTTGCCATCATCTTCGCCCTTACCCTTTTCTTCCTTACCCTTACCCGCATCGTCGTCTTTGTCCTTCTTCTCATCGGATGCCTCATCCTCTGAAACAGGTGCTGGTTGGCTATCAGTTGATGGTTGGGTTTGGGTCCATGGGTAAGCCTTGCGACACTTTACTGAATCCTCTGCCTTCTTACGAATATCAGTATTGAATTCCTGCGACCTGGTTGAACGCTTCTCAGACTCGAGCGCCTTCTTGATCTCATCCTCAACGTCGCTGAACTTCTTCTTTGTCGCGGGCTTGACATCGCTGGTTGGCAGAATCAGATGATGACCATACACTGTTTTTATAGGCTTGCTTAACTCACCTGTCTTCAGGGTGAATGACGCCTTATCGAAGCTCTCGACAGTGTCACCTTCCTTGATCATTCCGTCTGATTGCGGATCTCCCAAGGCGCCACCATTCTTTGCAGATACTTCGTCTTCGCTCTCTTTCTTGGCAACCTTGGCAAACTCCTTCTCACTCTTGCCTTTTAGCTGCTTGTAAAGCTTGTCAGCTTTCTGCTTTGACTTGTCGCCACGAATCAAGATGTGTGAAACCGCACGCTTCTTTGGCTCCTGGTAGAGAGAAGGATTCTCTTTGTAGTACTCCTCCGCCTGCTTGTCACTTATCTTGATGTTCTTTGCAACCTTCTTGAAAAGCTTTTCTGTGCGCAGCTGATCTTTCAGGTTTGTGCGCACATCCTTTTCAGTGATCCCCTGTTTCTTCAACTCCTTTTTATATGCCTTTTCATCACCGTTAAAGAAGTCTTTCTTGAGGTCTTTGAGTTTCTTGTTGACCTCTTTTTCCGAAACCTTCACGCCCATCTTTTCGGCCTGCTGGCGATAGAGCTGTTGCTGTATCAGATAGTCAACAGCCTGATCCCTGAGCCTGTTGTATTCCTCGCTTCCTTTCTTGGGAGGTTTGGTTCCCTGGAGCTTGAAGTTCTTCTGAGCCTGTTTGAGGATGCGGTTGTAATCCTTCTTGGATATTGCCTCGCCGTCTACCACACAAATTGCATCATCGGGAATTGAATTTCCACCACAGCCGGTTGCAATAAACCCAGCCATGAACACTGCTGCCAATGTGCCTGCTATTCTGCGAAACTGCATCTGAGAACTTCCTCCAAATTGGTTCGGGTCAACCGGACTCAGTTGACCGCTGTGCACCATACCAGACACGAAGTACGCACTCCCGACAGATTATTGCGACCAGCCTTATTGAATTGACTTATAGATAGCCATTGCGAGGCTTATTCCCTGCTGAATTGGCGATTCCTCACTGCTTTTGCTGGTCTTGAAGGAGATCTCACGCCTGGCAATGCTGTAGCCGGCATCAGGGATCATGCCACGTAACGCATCAAGCTCACTGCGCGATAGATCCGCCGAAGACGTAATGATGAGCGAGTCATTAATCGACATTCTGTTCAGCCCAGCCATATGCATTGAGATCCGCAACCGCGAAAGATCAAGCAGATTCAGCACTGGATCTGGCACGTCTCCAAACCGATCTGCGAGTTCATCGCGGAGGTCGTCCACCACTGTATGGTCGCGTGCCAACGCAATCCGACGATGGATATCGATTTTTAGTGCCTCACTGGCAACGTAGTCCGCAGGAATATACGCGTCGATCCGCGCTTCAATCAGTGGAACCGCCAACTGCTCTACGTCCTCTCCAGACAATTCGGCTACCGCCTCAGCAAGCATCTCGACGTAAAGCTCAAATCCAACCGCTGCAACATGCCCGGACTGCTCCGACCCCAACAGATTTCCAGCGCCACGCAGTTCGAGGTCACGCATAGCAATCTGAGCGCCTGCTCCAAGATCCGAGAAATCACCAAGCGTCGTGAGCCTGGCACGCGCTTCCTCTGTTAGTTCCCGAGCAGACGGATAAAACAGATAGGCATGTGAGCTTCGTTCGGATCTGCCAACCCGGCCGCGAATCTGGTGCAATTGCGACAGCCCAAGCATGTCCGCCCGATCAATGATCAAGGTAGTTGCGCTCGGGATATCA
>CAYTTD010000430.1:0-2269 GCA_964440595.1 uncultured Gaiellales bacterium | reverse complement strand
GCAAAACGCATGACGCAGATTCTTTAGATCAAGGAACCGTTGTTGAAGCTGAACGGAAGCAGGACCAACCCACCATGAAGTACCAGTCGATATTGATTACGGGCGGAGCAGGATTTGCCGGCTCCACGATCGCACGCAGGATCAGCGAGACCTGGCCCGAAGCCACGGTAACATGCATCGACAATCTCAAGCGCCGCGGATCAGAGCTAAACCTTGCCACTCTCGCTGAACAAGGCATTGATTTCGTTCATGGTGACATCAGGGTCCCCGAGGATCTGGTTGGCGTAGACGCCGACCTCATCATCGATTGCTCGGCCGAGCCATCTGTTCTTGCAGGACTCGACGGAAATCCACTATACGTTGTCAACTCAAACTTGTCCGGCACAGTGAACGTTCTTGAGCTTGCCAGGAAACATGAGGCGGACTTTCTTTTTATTTCAACAAGTCGCGTTTATCCATACGGCCCCCTCGACGCCGTTCCGTTTGAGGAATTTGAGACGAGATTCGAGTGGCTTCCTGGCGCCCATGATGCGATAACACCGCAAGGAGTAACTGAAGCGTTTCCGCTCGCCGGAGCCCGCTCATTGTACGGCGCCACCAAGCTCGCGTCGGAGCTCCTTATCGAAGAGTACAGAGCTGCCTTTGGGCTCAACGCAATCATCGACAGATTTGGCGTGTTGGCAGGCCCCGGCCAGTTTGGCAAGGTAGATCAGGGCGTTATGGTGTTCTGGCTGACCAACCATATGTTTGACAATCCACTTCGCTACATAGGTTATGAAGGCAAGGGAAAGCAGGTACGCGATTTTCTGCACATAGACGATGCCTGGGAAGCGCTTCGACTGCAGCTTGAGGATTTTGACAAATACAGCGACGGCATCTTCAATATTGGTGGCGGCACAGAATTCAGCTTCTCTCTGCAAGAGCTAACCAGTGCATGTCGCGAGGTCACGGGTAACACCGTGTCTGTCGACGCCAGCAGCGAAGAGCGCCTGGGAGACGTACGCATCTACACAACCGACCACAGTCGCTTCTCAGAGATCTCAGGGTGGAAGCCAACACAAGACCTGACATCCACTCTCACGGCAATTCATGAGTGGGTGCTTTCAGACGAGAAACGACTTCGCAGGATATTTGCATGAGCGACGCTCCACGGAAGCTGTCGCTGGTCATCCCAGCTCATAATGAAGACGGTGTTATTCGCAAGACCGTCGAAGCGTTTCATTCCGAGTTGGAAGATGCAGGAATCGACCATGAAATTCTCGTAGTAAATGACAACAGCTCAGATGGAACCGTGGCTATTCTCGATGATCTCTGCTCCCGGTATCCTGATTCAGTGAGGTACATCAATAACCGGCCACCAAACGGATTCGGGTTTGCTGTACGCGCCGGCCTGGATGACTTCACCGGCGATGCTGTCGCAATCGTAATGGCGGATTTATCCGATCGTCCCATTGACTTGGTTGCCTACTGGGAGAAGCTTCAGGAAGGCTATGACTGCGTTTTCGGAAACCGCTTTTGCGCCGGCGCCAAGGTAGTCGACTATCCAAAGCACAAGCTGTGGCTGAACAGGTTTACCAACCACCTGATACGCATGATGTTTCGAACAGGCTACTCAGACACAACAAACGCATTCAAGCTCTACAGGCGTGAAACCATTGACGGCCTGAAGCCGTTCATGAGCCACCACTTCAACCTCACCGTTGAACTGCCGCTGAAGGCAATGGTACGCGGCTACACATTTGCCGTAGTTCCAAACTGGTGGATAAACAGGGAGGTAGGAGAATCAAAGCTGCAGATCAAGGAGATGGGCAGCAGGTACTTCTTCATCATTCTCTACTGCCTGCTTGAGAAGTGGCTCTCACGCGGTGACTATCACAAGAGGATGGCACACTCCCGACCGCTGCCCAGGATTGCGCAGGCGTCAAAGGCAGATGATTCAGCAAACAGGGAAAGCTGATGCGCGAACACATCAAACACCTTCTCGTATCAATTCTGATCGCGTTCTACACCTATCCCGCAACTATAAAGAATCCGGCGGGAACCCTCGATTCATCGTGGCAGACTGCGCTGCACATAATCGCGTCGTCAAGCACACTCTCTTTTGGTGATGACATCGGCTTCACCTATGGCCCTTTGGGATTCCTGTACTTTCCCCGCCTGATCGAACCATCGACGACCGTTCCATCGATGTTTGCGGTAACCTCGCTGCACCTTCTCTTCTGCCTGGTAACGCTCTACACCTTAAGGGGCATTTTGGGATGGATACCGG
>CAYTTD010000429.1:0-2272 GCA_964440595.1 uncultured Gaiellales bacterium | reverse complement strand
CTGCGGCGCCCCCGACAGCAGCGCCCAGCGGTGAGGGCGCGACGCCCGAGCTCATGCGTGGTCCTGCAGCAGGCCTGGTACGCAACATGAACGAGTCGCTTAGCGTGCCAACCGCAACTACGTTTCGCGCGATCGAGACTGGCAGGCTTGAGGCCGAGCGCGCATCATTAAATGCCGATTTGGCTGGCATTGGAGTGAAATTAAGCTTCACTCACATAATTGCTTACGCAATCATCAATGCCTGGAAGCAGTTCCATGTAATGGGGCATTCATTCGTTGAAAAGGACTCCAAACCGCACAGGTTGTCGCCAACGTCCATCAACCTTGGCATCGCGGTTGACGTTGAGAAGCCAGACGGATCCCGCGGCCTTATGGTTCCTGTGATTCACGGTGCGGATCAACTCAGCGCATCTGGGTTTGTAGAGAAGTTCAACTCTCTGGTAGCAAGCGCCAGAGGCGGATCATTGGCTCTCGACGACATGATGGGCGCAAACGTCACGCTCACCAATCCTGGCGGCCTTGGAACAACCGCTTCGGTACCACGGCTCATGAAGGGCCAGGGAACAATTATCGCCACCGGAGCAATCCACATTCCCGCCGGTTTTACGGGCGTCGCGGCGGAAAGAGCTCGCGACCTCGGCATATCCCGCGTGATGAACATCACCAGCACCTACGACCATCGGGTTATTCAGGGAGCTGAATCCGGTGGGTTTTTGAAACTGGTAGCAGCCTTGCTGCAGGGCGACAACGGCTTTTACGACGAGCTGCGTAGCGGCTTCAACCTTGCAGCGTCAACTACCGCCGCGCCTGCCGCATCACCTGTTGCGGTTGCAACTCCGCCAAGCGCAGCCGACATGAATGGAGCAGCCACCCGCGTTGAGGTGCACCAGGCGCTACGCGACGAGGTTGCTATTCCGGAGCTCGAAACTCCGGCCGTGGTCACTGCCGGCAGCGACCAGCTTGCAGCGGTTGCCGCTGCGATGAAGATGGTTGAGGAGTACCGAAAGCACGGTCACAATGCGGCCCACCTTGATCCGCTTGGAGCACCACCGGCGCCGCAAACCGACCTGGATCCGGCGTCCGTTGGCCTGAATAGCGATGTCATGAAGACGATCCCGGCGAGCGTGCTGCAGGTTGACGTGCCCGGCGAGACCTGCGCCGACATTCTCCCCAAGCTGCGCGCCACATACTGCGGCACGATTGCCTACGAGATTGAGCACATCAGCGATCACGATCAGCGCACCTGGCTTCGCCACATGATCGAATCCGGGGAGCATCGTCGCCCGCTTACTTCAGACCAGCAGAAGGCTTTGCTTGAGAGGCTTGCACAGGTTGAAGCATTCGAGCGATATGTGCGCCGTGCGTACCTGACACAGAAACAGTTTTCCATCGAGGGCGTTGACGTAGTCGTTCCGATGCTTGATGAGCTTCTTGGATCGGCTGCCATTGATGGCACTCGCGAGGTCGTCATGGGCATGGCCCATCGTTGTCGACTCAACATTCTGACCCACATCACTGGTCGGTAGTATAGCGATACCATGCGATTCTTCGAGGCCGAAAGTCGCGTAGTAGAAGGAACTGAAGTAAAAGGCGGCGGAACCGGCGACGTCAAGTATCACGCGGGCTGGCAAGGTCAATACGCAACTCCACACGGAGACGTTCGCGTTAGCCTCCTGTCGAACCCAAGCCACCTCGAGGCTGTTGATCCAGTTGTTGAGGGCTTCACCCGAGCACTTCAGACCGTGCACGAGCCCGGCAGATTGACACACGATCCGCAACGAGCTCTGGCGGTGCTTCTGCACGGAGATGCCTCATTTGCTGGACAGGGCATCGTAGCTGAGACCCTGAATCTTCAGGCGCTCAAAGGGTACTCCACCGGTGGAACCATTCACATAATCACCAACAACCAATTGGGATTCACCACTGAGCCTTCAGAAGACCGCTCAACACGCTACGCGAGTGATCTTGCCAAGGGATTTGATATTCCAATCATCCATGTCAACGCTGATGATCCTGAGGCTGCAATTGCGGCCGTGCGGCTTGCCATTGCTTATCGCAAGCGGTTTGCTGAGGACGTCCTGATTGATCTGGTTGGCTACAGACGGCATGGTCATAACGAAGGTGATGAGCCCGCTTACACCCAGCCTTTGATGTACGACAAGATCAAGAATCATCCCCGCGTTCGGGAGGTCTACGCACTTCGCCTGAGTGGCAGTGACAACGGCGAGGATCGCTTCAAGGCACACTACGATGCGATTTCAAAAATTCATGA
>CAYTTD010000428.1:0-2281 GCA_964440595.1 uncultured Gaiellales bacterium | reverse complement strand
ACCGATCTACCGCGTCTGGTGGGTTCCACCAAGCCAGGCAGCAAGTCTACCGTCACGGTATTTCGCCGTGGCGCCAACAAGGAGTTGACCATCACCATCGCCGAATTGGAGCCAGAAAAGGTGGTCGCCAAAGGCCCCTCCAATGGGGGCAAGCCGGTTGCGCCAACCGTGGCCACCAAAGCCTTGGGTCTGGTGGTTGCCGAACTCACTGAGGCTGAGAAGCGGGAGTTGCATGTGAACTCAGGTGTGAAAGTGGAGTCGGTAACAGACGCGGCGGCGCGAGCCGGGCTGCGAGCGGGCGATATCGTGTTGGAAGTTGCGAATAGCAACATCGGAAGCACCAAAGAATTAGAAAGCGTGTTAGCGCAAGCAGACAAATCCAAACCCTTGGCGTTCAAATTCCGGCGTGGAGAATGGATGCAATACGCCATAGTCCGCCCTGCTGTGCGTTGACATGGCAATGCCGAGTTCAAAAGCCTGCGGCGCACACCGATAAAATGTGCATTGTTCCTACGACGCAATCCATGGCATGGTGAAGCGTCTGCGAGCTTGAATGCACACGCAGGTGTCATAGACAGCTGGGCAGGGATGGTGCCTTGTTTCCCGTAGAAGTCACCATCGCCGCACGCGTTGGACAACCCCAGGGCCAACTTTTTTGCCTACAATGAAGGCCCAACCTTCGCAGTTGCCAAAGATTGTTGGTTCAGGGGCGCGGCCTTTAAGTCGCGCCCCTTTTTATTGCTTTGAAGAAGACCTCAGCCCCGTCGGCTCTGTATGCACCATATACGTAATTTTTCCATCATCGCCCATATCGACCATGGCAAATCCACTTTGGCTGACCGGTTGATCCAACGTTGCGGCGGTCTAGAAGACCGACAGATGGAGGCCCAGGTATTGGATTCCATGGACATTGACAAAGAACGTGGCATCACCATCAAGGCGCAGACTGCGGCCTTGCACTACAAGGCCAAGGACGGACAAACCTATAACCTCAATCTCATCGATACCCCGGGGCACGTTGACTTCTCTTACGAGGTAAGCCGTTCCCTCTCAGCTTGCGAAGGCGCTCTACTGGTCGTAGATGCTTCACAGGGCGTGGAAGCGCAGACGGTGGCCAATTGCTATACCGCCTTGGACCTCGGGGTGGAAGTTCTCCCCGTGCTCAACAAAATGGATTTGCCGCAAGCCGATCCTGACACCGCCAAGGCCGAGGTGGAGGACGTTATCGGCATTGACGCCTCTGAAGCGATTCCCTGTTCGGCCAAGACCGGGATGGGGGTGGATGAAATTTTGGAAGCCATTGTGGCCAAAGTGCCCGTACCGCGCGGCAACCCAGAGGGCCCTTTACGTGCCATGATTATTGACAGCTGGTTCGACGCTTATGTGGGCGTGGTGATGCTGGTACGGGTTGTCGATGGTCGTTTGGCAAAGGGTGAGCGGATCAAACTCATGGCTACGGGGGCGACCTATAACGCCGACAACCTGGGCGTTTTTACACCCGCCAATCAACCACGCGACTCCCTCGAGGCAGGCGAGGTGGGATACATCATTGCTGGCATCAAGGAGTTGCAGGCTGCAAAGGTAGGCGACACGGTCACTTTAATTAAGCAGGGCTCCGGGGGGGCTGCGTATACAGCCACTGAGCCCTTGCCAGGTTTTAAGGAAATTCAACCCCAGGTTTTTGCCGGTTTGTATCCCACAGAGGCCAGTGAATACGATTCACTGCGCGACGCTTTGGAGAAACTCAGACTCAATGACGCTTCACTCCAATTTGAGCCGGAAGTGTCGCAAGCGCTGGGCTTTGGATTTCGATGCGGATTTTTGGGCTTGCTGCATATGGAAATTGTGCAGGAGCGCTTGGAGAGGGAGTTCGATCAAGATCTCATCACCACCGCGCCCAGTGTGGTCTACCAAGTCATGAGGGCGGATGGTGAAGTGGTAATGGTCGAAAACCCCTCCAAGATGCCTGAGGTCGGGAAAATAGATGAAATACGCGAGCCCATTGTGACGGTGCATCTGTACATGCCGCAGGAGTATGTTGGGCCGGTAATGACATTGGCCAATCAGAAGCGGGGAGTTCAGATCAATATGGCCTACCATGGCCGCCAGGTGATGCTGACTTACGAGCTGCCTCTGGGCGAGATCGTGTTGGATTTCTTTGACAAGCTCAAGTCGGTGAGCCGAGGATACGCGTCCATGGACTATGAGTTCAAGGAGTACCGCGCTTCCGATGTGGTGAAGGTCGACATACTGCTCAACGGTGATAAGGTCGATGCCCTTT
>CAYTTD010000427.1:0-2285 GCA_964440595.1 uncultured Gaiellales bacterium | reverse complement strand
AGCCCAACGTGCTGATACTTGACGAGCCCACAAACGACCTCGACATCGACACGCTGACCTCACTTGAGGATCTTCTCGACACGTGGCCGGGCACAATCATCGTAGTGAGCCACGACCGGTACTTTGTTGAACGCGTGTGTGACGATGTCTATCGCCTAATGCCCGACGGTCAAATTCGCCATCTTCCTGGAGGCATCGAGCAATACATTAATGATTTGAGCACAAGAAAAGATGACGATCAACATCATCCACCTGCACAGAAAACGGTGAAGCATTCAAGCGCGAAACGTATTGGCGGCGGTGAGCTGCGCTCCGCCAAAAAGGAGTTTGCTCGCATCGAGCGAAGCCTTGCAAAGCTGGACGAAAAGCAGAGCGAGCTGGAGAACCTGATGGAGGGAGCAGCCACCGATCACGCCCGTTTGACGGAGTTACACCAAGAGATCGTAAAGCTGGATCACGACCGCCAGACGCTGGAAGAAGCATGGCTTGAACTAAGCGAGCTTATTGACGGCAGCTAGCTCTAGGCTCGGGCCGCGTCGACTCGAATCATGACCATTACCCATGTTCGCCATGGAGACCAGGTTTCTGCAAGCTTCTCAAGCGCATTGTAATCAGGAATCACCTGTTCGCCATACAGCGCCTGCGCGTGCTTCAACGTTCGAGGCTCTGCTTGCGGGAGCGTATCGCGAACTCCGCTTGCTCTGACAAGCATCAAGCCAGCGGTGAAAGGACCAACTCCGGGAATCTGCTGCAGAGATTCAAGGACCTCATCACGATTGCCTTGACGAAGCAGCTTGGGCGCGAGACGCCCGGAGAGCGCTTCGCGCGCGAGACCCTTCATTCGCTCAAGCCGCAAGTCAGCCACTCCCGGCACAGCTTCAAGTTCCAACAGCCTTTGAGGCAACGGAAACGCATGCATGGACTTGCCGTCAATATCAAACGTTTGACCTCCGGAAATACAGAGATTTTCAAGCGCCTTGCGCGATTGCGCCCTGCCTTGCCTCATCGACAGCATCGACCAGGCACCGCCCTCGTAGGGCGAGTGAAACAACACGGGCCTCATGCCAGAAAATCGCTTCTGCAGCATGCCAACGACCGGGTCCCTCTCGCCAAGCGCCTCCCACTCCTCGCCATCATAATCCAACCCAAGAATGCGCTTCACCTGCCCCTGAACAAACTCGACGCTACCGTCAGTGAAGCCCCGGGCTGTTATCAATCCAGAGTCATCCTGCGTCAGCGAAAGGGCGGCATGTCCACTGAAATCATCAAGAACGAACGCCATTCGCATCGAGCCATCCCATGGCTGCGCCTCCCGCGCGCCAAAACCAAAACTATCCGCCGCCTCAAGGGAGAATGATCCGCTAGGCATGAGGTCAAAAGAAATGTTTTTCATTGATTGATCTTTTTTTCATTAATGAATGCCTGGTGGGGGACGACGCTTTCGCCACCCCCCACCAGACTAGCAGTCAGCAGCACCCTCCCTTGCCTCCACAGCAGTCGTCGTCTCCTCCGATCATGATTCACCTCCCTTCAGGTCGTATTGATGTTCTTCGATATATCACATATTGCCAAACGCATCGATATCTGTCAATATGAGTTTTGTGAAAACCATCCAACTTATTGATAACTGTTGTTGTTCAATGGCTGAAGAACCGCTGGATCTTCCGACTGCAAAGCAGGTAGCCGCCGGATTCAAAGCGCTCAGCGACCCTGCCCGGGTGCAGATAGTCAGTCGCATCGCATCGAGCTCAAACGGTGAGCTTTGCGGCTGTGAGTTTCCAGATGCATTGAACCTGTCTCAACCAACTGTCAGCCACCAACTCAAACTCTTGACCGATGCTGGCATTCTCAATCGGGATCAACGAGGCAAGTGGGCGTACTTCAGCATCGCTCCAGGGGCACTTAATACCCTTGGATCGCTTTTGACAGAGAGGTCATGAAATGGCAAGATTTCTGTTCGTCTGTATCCAAAACGCAGGACGCTCACAAATGGCAGAGGCCTTTGCCAAGGAGGCCGGCTTCGAGGCACGTTCTGCCGGCAGTAACCCTGCGTCGAACGTTCACACAGAGGTCGCGGCCGCAATGCTCGAGTTAGGCATCGATATCAGCGACAACAAGCCACAACTGCTTAGCCATGAAGATGCTGAGTGGGCCGACGTTGTAGTGACCATGGGTTGTGGTGACGCATGCCCGGTTCTGCCCGGCAAGCGATATATCGATTGGCAACTCTCTGACCCTCACGGAATGGGCATCGAAGGAGTAAGAGCCGTTCGCAATGAAATTCG
>CAYTTD010000426.1:0-2289 GCA_964440595.1 uncultured Gaiellales bacterium | reverse complement strand
ACCGGCGGCCCGGTCACAACCGGTGGCCCCTTGATTGCCTTCTTCAGCCTAAGCTCAGGCGGAGCCTTATATGCATATTTGCCCGGCACAGGCGCACCGGCGCCCGATGCAAGAAGTCGCTCGAACTCGGGCTCCTCAGCAACGCGCTTGAGCGCCTCCGCCTTCGTGATGCGACCGGACCTGACCAGAGTAGCCAAGGCGGCATCCAGGGTCTGCATGCCATCCTCCTGGCTGGTTTGCATGACGCTTGGAATCTGAAAGACCTTACCCTCACGAATCAGGTTGCGAATGGCAGGATTTGGCATCATCACCTCGGCGGCAACGACACGCCCTAGCCCATCCGCGGTCGGAATGAGAGTCTGAGTCACAACACCCTGAAGGCTCGATGCAAGCTGCACACGAATCTGATCCTGCTGGTGCGGAGGAAATACATCAATGATACGGTCAACCGTCTTCGCGGCACCATTTGTATGCAGGGTACCAAACACAAGGTGACCAGTCTCTGCTGCCGTGAGCGCAGTCTGAATCGTTTCGAGGTCGCGCATTTCGCCTACGAGAATGACGTCTGGGTCTTGACGCAACGCACTCTTCAGCGCCCGAGCAAACCCCTCAGTGTCTGCGCCAACCTCGCGCTGGTTGATTACGCAGTTCTTGTGATTGTGGATGAACTCGATCGGATCCTCAACAGTAAGAATGTGCTCCTGACGCTGCTCATTGATAACGTCAACCATGCCTGCGAGAGTCGTTGATTTACCAGATCCGGTTGGGCCAGTTACAAGCACCAAGCCACGCGGCAACTCACAAAGCTTGTAGAGCGAATCTGGCACGCCAAGCTCATTAAGAGCAACAATCTTCTCTGGAATAATGCGGAAGGCAGCACCCACGGCGCCGCGCTGGAAGAATGCATTTACACGCCACCTGGCAAGGCCGGGCAGGGAGTACGAGAAGTCAATCTCCCAGTTTACTTCGAGCTTCTGGCGCTGCTCGTTCGTGAGAATGCCAAAAACCAGCTCGCGGGTGTCTTCAGGCGACAGAGCCTCGAAACCAGTGATCGTCTCAAGCGAACCCCGCACGCGAAGCTGCGGCGGTGCACCAACCACCAGGTGAAGGTCTGAAGCGCCTGAGCGCACCATTTCGGCAAACAGATCGCGAAGTTCAATCATGGTCTTTTGGCTCCCTCTTCAGTTTGACACCCGGTAGAAACTCAGTCATGTGCCACCACCCGCTTCAGCTCTTCAACAGTAGTCATGCCCATGAGGATCTTCTGCATGCCATCCATCTGCAAGGTGATCATTCCCTGATCGATGGCAACGCGTTCTATCTCTTCTGCGCTGGCATGGTTAATTGCAAGCTGGGCGATTTCCTCACTCATCATCATTACCTCATGAAGGCCAACTCGACCGCGATAACCCTTGTTGCATTTGCCACAACCAACTGCCTTGTAGAGCGTCACAACCTCGCCTGAGTCCCATATGTGGCGACCAAAGCCGTTGTCGCGTAGATACTGAGGGCTTGCTTCAAACGGCTCTTTGCATGCCTTGCACAAGCGCCGAGCAAGACGCTGTGCCAGAACACCAAGCACTGAGCTTGATACGAGGTAAGGCTCAATCCCCATCTCTATAAGGCGAGGAATAGCACCAGGCGCCGTGTTTGTGTGAAGCGTTGAAAGCACGAGGTGACCTGTGAGAGCTGCCTCGATACCAATGTTTGCCGTCTCTTCGTCGCGCATTTCTCCGATCATCACGATGTCGGGGTCGCAGCGCAGGATACTGCGAAGTGCGCCGGCGAATGTCAACCCAGCCTTTACATTGACCTGCACCTGATTGATGCCGCGCAGTCGATACTCGACTGGATCCTCAACGGTAATGATGTTCTTCTCCGCATCATTGACCTCATTGAGGGCAGCGTAAAGAGTGGTCGACTTACCAGAGCCGGTCGGACCAGTTACGAGCAGGCAGCCGTATGGCTGGGTGTAGGCGCGACGAAGCTTTGTAATCTGGTTTTCAAGAAAGCCAAGCTGATCCATTGTCATCATCACGTTGCTCTTGTCGAGAACACGGCAGACGACCTTTTCACCGTACACGGTTGGCAGACACGCAACACGAAGGTCAATAGCTCGCTCACCGACAAGCACACCAATGCGACCATCCTGCGGACGGCGACGCTCAGAGATGTCCAGGCTCGCCATGATCTTCAGACGGCTTGTTACGCCGGGCTTGAGCTTCTGCGGTACTGAGGCCACCTGGTGCAGAACGCCGTCTTTTCTGAAGCGCACTACCATCTCATCAG
>CAYTTD010000425.1:0-2298 GCA_964440595.1 uncultured Gaiellales bacterium | reverse complement strand
GGGGGAGCATTGATTCGCGTTTCAATTTCAAATACTTCAACGATCAATATGGAGTTCTGACCACGCAGCCAGGCAACGCCTTTGTTATCGATCGCGGCAACTATGCTTGGGTGAGCGTACCTATCCCAGTCAAAACTACTTGCACCACGTGCCCACGCATTTTGACTTGCGTTGGCCTTGCGAACCAGGCCATATGCCCCCACTTCACCCGGTAGCTTGACCAATAACACAGCAGAGGTTCTGGTATCCATATCACCGACCATATATGCCACTCTCTCGGCCAACTCCCGTGGCTCCCCGCTTGGGAAAACATGAATTGGCTCAGCGTCTGAGTATGGAGCGAACCTTTCCGAGCCATCGTTGAGAGATGCTGACTGGAAGTGCTCGTCGAATATTTCCCTGGTCTTGCGCTTAAGGATTTCTTCCGTGTCTCGTACTACCTCTACCAGAGAGCCTCCGTTATCGGACGACCGGAACAAGAGGTTGCCCTTGCCATCAATAATCGCCCTGAAATCAGGATGTACGTCACCCAGGGCCTGGCCCTTAAAGTCAATGCTTTTAACGGCAGCAAGGTGAGCGACTCCATCAGAGTCCTGCATTACCACGACTGATAGATCCGGGTCGGGCAACTTTACTTCGAACGCCCGGGTGATCGCCTCGCGGATGTCGACCCCAGGAAGTCGCCTGCTGAATCCATCCAGCTCCTTCGTGGGCTCTATGTACAGCTGTCTTCTGTGAAACACGGGATCAATATCCCAGCTATCGGCCGCGCCAATGCCAGGCTCATCTACCACGGTGGAAAAGCTTTTCAGGTCAACCCTCTTTTGCCTGATTTCTTTTGTTGCCTGTATCACGGAGTCCATATGATTATCTACGTCGGACCGTGTCGTTCTGGCAGCTACTCCCTCTTCTCGAACCGTTCTCAACGCAGACACGTGTTTGTATGCCAGCCCCTGATCAACCAACGCTTCGGGCCTCGCAGGTGGGCGAAAGTCGACGGGCCAGGATACTCGATTGCCGATTGCAGGTATTTTGTTTTCGCTGTCGATTACAAATTGAATATGCGGTTCATTTCCAATGTACTCAACGCCCTTTTCCTGGGTTTTGGCGCCGCCCCACCTCTTGGGCATCTGGATCATTCGACGAGACGTATTGGTTGGGGCGGAGAGAAGGTGGTATGCCGAGTTTGTTGTGTCCTGAATGGCGACGATTGTAGACAACGGGGAGGTGTTCAGGTGCTCGGTTGCAGCGCGCCGGGCATCATCCATTGACAAAAATCCCTCAGGCGGACTCACTATCTGATCGGGAATCAGGTACGTTGCGGCGTACTCAACCCCATGCTTGGTGGCTCCCGTGGGAATCCTTGCCGTTACGACTGGCTGCGCCAACAGAACTGCTGCCTCTGCATTGATTGGCCCTGGTCTGCGCAGCATGCCCTCGATTGCATCGCCACGAGCGCCGAGATGCCCCTCGCTCCAGAACGAGCTTTGCTCTTTCAGGTAGTCCACAAACTCATCAGCTTTAGAGGGATCAAGAAGTATTTTGTTGTTCAGGAAATTCTCCCGCTGCGGATCGAACCCTGCCTCGCGGATACGCCCTACTACGTCCGGCAATGGATCGGCTCCGGCCAAACGAGCCTCCTGTGGAAACTCTCCCAGCTCCTGCAGGCCCTTTTTAGCATCAAGTGCTTTCTCAACTCGATCAATGTAGCCTAAACGCTGATCCAAAAGCCTTAGGAGTTCGCTACCCTCCCTGGCAAGAGAGTCCAGATCCTTCGCAGCCTGGGCCAGGGTGGCCTCCACGCCAACGCTGGCAAGCTCCTTACCCGATAGCGCCCTGCTTACCCCAGCCTGAAAATGTGTGACATCAATCACGTATTGCCCCGCCTAATATCTCCCCTGGCTTACCAATCCAAATGAAGCACTGCCACCAAAACAAATGCTCCAAAACCGTTTATCGCAAATAAGGCGGGGCGGTGTTTCTACCTCTGCTCAATCAGCCGAAAAACAACTCCGGTGGGCACCTTCGGATAGTAGTAAGTCGACTTCTGCGGCATCAAGCCGCCAGCCTCAGCTATGACCTGCACTTGAGCCGCGGTAGGCGCCCTCAACATGAATACCAGTGTGTCCCTGTCACGGGCTGCTTCAAGCGCCTCAGAGTCTGACCTTGTGTAACTTACCGTTGCGCCAGGCTGGTTAGCCAGGAGAGCTCCGCCATCCAGCACCAGCGAGTGGAGCGCTGTTACGTCTAGTGCATGGGTTGAGTCGTGCAATTCCTGCGCTGCCAAGCTAATGTCGT
>CAYTTD010000424.1:0-2298 GCA_964440595.1 uncultured Gaiellales bacterium | reverse complement strand
TCTGCAGTAATCACAGAGTAGTCCTATGTCCTTGGTTGATCTGCCCTTGTCAGCAAGTGTTTCGGCAATTGTTCCAAGGTCTCTGATAGACACTCCCTCGGCAAGTAGGAGCTGCAGAACCCTGTGTAGGTCTCCCAGTGCGAGCACATCTGGTATCAGCTCGTCAACGGCAGCAGGGTGCCGCTCCTTAAGATTGTCGATTAGTTGGCGGGTATCCTGCAAGGTGAGCAGCTCTGCAGCGTTGGATCTGATGAGCTCGGTCAGGTGAGTCACGATGATCGACGCTGGGTCAACGACCGTGTACCCCATCGCTTCAGCACGCTCCTTGGCTGCAGCGGGAATCCAAAGGGCTGGTAAGCCAAACGCAGGCTCGACCGTTGGGGTGCCGGGCAAACCAGGATCCGCATCGCCTGGATTCATTGCAAGCCAACAGCCTGGTAGCAGCGATTCGCGAACAATCTGGCTGCCCTTGATTCGAACTGCATAGTCATGTGAGCCGAGCTGTACGTTGTCACGTAACCGTACCGGCGCGAGAATCACGCCCAACTCGAGGGCGATTTGCCTGCGGATCATCGAGACCCTCTTAAGCAGATCACCGCCCTGCTCCTCATCAACCAGATTTATCAGGCCGTATCCGATCTCAAGCTCGAGGATGTCAAGTGGTAGTAGCCCCTGAACATTCTCAATCGTGCTGTCGCCCTGGTCCTCATGTGCTTCCATGGCTTCGGCAAGTGCAGTTGCCTCTTCCTTCGCTCTCGCCTGGCGCCTGAGGGCGACTCCACCCGAGGCGAGTATTGCCGACATGAGCAGGAAGGGGAAGGTAGGTAGCCCCGGAAGCAGGCCAAGCGCGAACAGAACACCGGCAACGATAAGAATTGCTTTTGGATGGCGGGTCAGCTGTTCTGCAAGGTCGCCGCCAAGGTTTCCTTCGCTTGCGGCTCTTGTAACGATTATGCCGGTCGCAGTGGAGATAAGAAGCGCCGGAATCTGTGCGGCAAGGCCGTCGCCAATCGACAACTGTGAGAATCGATGAACGGCTTCAGAGAATGACAGGCCCTGCTGCAGCATGCCAACTCCCATGCCTGCGACCAGGTTGATCAGTGTGATGATAACCGCTGCGATTGCATCGCCCTTGACGAACTTGGCAGCACCATCCATCGAGCCGTAGAAGTCTGCTTCTCGTTGGATGTCTTTGCGCCGCTTTCGCGCTTCCTCATCTGTTATCTGCCCCGCGTTCAGGTCTGCATCGATTGCCATCTGTTTACCGGGCATTGCATCCAACGTAAATCGGGCTGCGACCTCGGCGACTCGCCCTGCACCATTCGTGATGACAATAAATTGGATCACAGCAAGGATGGCAAATACAACCAATCCAACTATTATGTTCTCGCCAATTACAAAATTACCGAACGACTCAACTACTTCACCCGCGTCTCCGTGCATCAAAATCAGTCGCGTAACGCTGACGTTAAGCGCCAACCGGAAAAGTGTAGTGATGAGGAGCAGAGTCGGAAAAACCGAGAAGTCCAGCGCATCCTTCGCATAGATGGTCACAAGTATTATGCTGAGCGCGATTGCTATATTCAGCGTTATCAGCACGTCCAGGATGGTCTTGTGGACAGGCACAACCATCATCACGACTACGGTCACCAAACCAATGGCAACCATCAGGTCAGTCTGACCCAGGATACGGCTTATCCAACCGTCTTTTTTATCAGTCGTTACTGCTTCCATCTGTCTTTCTTTTTTGCCGTGACGCAGAAAGGCGGGCCATGGTAAGACACCTTTGTCCTTCCGTGGCCCGCCTTAATTTGCGCTAATCCTTACGCCGCGACGTATTTGTACTTCAATCGATTCGGCGTATCGTGAGAAAAACTTGACGCAACCAGAACACGTTGGGATTAATGCAATCAGCCGGCGACCTTGTCACGTGCTTTGCCTTCGGCGCGGTAAACGAACGCGAGCACTTCAGCAACCGCCGCATACATGTCGGCCGGGATCATCTGACCAACATCAACGCGTGCGTAGAGCTCACGGGCCAGCGGTGCATTTTCGACGCGTGTTACGTCGTGCTCGTCACCGATCTCCCTTATTCTGAGTGCCAGGAGATCAACACCCTTGGCCAATACCTGTGGCGCACCCATCTCGGAGTCATACTTCAGCGCTACCGAGTAATGTGTCGGGTTGGTGATGATCACGTCGGCATCAGGTACATCAGCAAGCATCCGTCTTCTCGCCATGTCTCGTTGCCGCCGCCTCTGTTGAGACTTCATCTCCGGTGGCATGTCTTGTTGACGC
>CAYTTD010000423.1:0-2299 GCA_964440595.1 uncultured Gaiellales bacterium | reverse complement strand
GTTCTCAACTATCACGCACGCGGTGTTTTCGCTTACTGAGCCACTCAATGTTCCTGCAACCAGGGCTGGGGTTGTGCCCTGAATGATGGCATCACGGCCGATAGTAATTTCAGCGGTCTCTTTTACACCACCGCTTATGTCGACTTTGGCAACTCCGTCGATGGCCTCGATGTCGTCCTGCCACTTTTCTGCCTTGCGGGTCAGCTCAAGCAAGGTTGTCTTTTCGTCGGCTACCAGCGACGCAGTAACCACCGCCTGTTCAGAAAAACCGCTCTCAAAATCAACTTCCCCCACTCCATCGACCAGCTCCTGTTTGGCGAATTCGCGTGCAAACCTCTCTTCGGCATCCTTGGTGTCGGTTCCAAACTCAAGCTGGGCGTACACTCGGGTCTCTCCGCCACGTGCAACTGTCGTCACCGACGAAACTTCTGGCAATGTTTTCGCTGTGCGTGAAAGTGCAGTCGCAACGACTTTGTCACTGGCCTCAGCATTCAGACCGGAGGTATCAACATTTGCAATCAAAAACGGAAAGTCGATGTCAGGGAACACTTGTTGTCTAAGCTGTGTTGAGCCAAACAAACCGCCCAGAAAGAACAGCACGGTGGCGAGAATTACGATTGGTCGGTGCCCGATGCACCAGGTAACCACGGCTCTCATGAAAGTAACTTCCCTTCGATCAAAAATGATGAATGATTGCGTTTCTTTCCAATCATTTCACCATTTGTGGAACGCATCGTCTGAATCACCCTAAGAGTTATAAATTCTGACAACCGTACCTTTTTTTGTGTTTTTCCAAGTCCAATTTGCAATCCACATTGGTTCCCGAACGCATCCGTGAGACGCTGGAAAAGCGGGTACCGGAGAGTAACCATGAATGCCGAAGTTTCCTTTGAACGCCATGAAACGGTACAGGTATGAGCCGCCGCGTTGGTAGACCTTGAACCTGCCGACAGGCGTATTGCCAGTTGCTCCAGTCGAAACGTGAAAAGCTCCGAGAGGTTTGCCATTCTTTACTACCATCAGGATCTGCCTGGTTTTGTCTACCTCAATGTGGGTGCCTTTGGTCCTGTACTTTGCTTTAACCGGCTTCGCTTTCGCGAGCTTGCGCCAGGTTGCTGCTGAAACGCTATATGAGCGAGTCATTCGGTGGTACTTGTGAAACGCGAGAACCGAATCTCCGACGTGAGAGTTGAATCTTCTTGTGTTAAGTGAAGGCGTGACATATCCGAGGTCGTGCAGCCGCCTTACGAGTGCGGTGACGTGTGGCCCTGTGCTGCCAACCGCCAATGATGGTGATTTGAGCTTGACTGTTGCCTGAGCCGATGCCGGCGACAGCTTTTGGCTCACCTTGGTCGCGGCGGCTATTACAGTTAGTTTGCCAATTGAATCGGTTGGAATTTTCAATGCCAGTGGCTTGCCGTTTGTGGGAATGTTTCTTTTGACCAGTGCGATGCGTTTTCCCTCGAGATCAATAACGCTTAACCTGACTACACCTCCAAGCTCCGGATATGTTGCCGTGATGCGCACGCGGGTAGTTGAGTAGGAGCGTTGAGGTTTGCGGGAGACATTCACGTTCAGGCGCCGGTTGATGCCCAATGAAACGCTCGGGCTATGGAAAGTCTGCTGCCTGGTATTTACTGCCCGCGCTCTGAATAATGCCGGGGCAGCAGGCTTGACTGCAAAACTCCACGATCCATCGGTACCCGAGGTTGTGTTCGATATGACCGTCCAGTTGACCTCGTCGTTTGACTGCTCCAATGCTACCTGTGTGCCTGCCGGAAAGGCTCCCTCAGGAGAGATGAGATTGCCAGACAATTCGACACTGGATCCGGGGTCTACATAGCTGTTAGTGGTCGACAACGTGATTGAGTCTGCGGCTGCAGCCGATTCAGCTCCAACCATCGATACAAGAGCCATCAGAGCAAATGCCAGGAGTTTTCGAGCGTTAACCTTCATGCCCGCGGAGAATACCTGTAAAGCGCGCATTCCGTAATAGAAATCCATAGATTCAACAATGCTTTGGGCCGGTTTGGAGGCATTGGCGCGGTGTCGTCTCGAAAAGCCAAAGGAAAATCAGCAGCGTAAAGCAACAGCGCCTCCCAATAAACACAAACAAAAAACCAAGGATCCCGGGTGAAACCTTTTGGCTCCAAAAATCCGAAAGGCAGACGGACGACCGGGGAAACCCCTGGCAATGGGAATATGGGGATTTGCGAAGTTGCACATACCACCAATAATTGATCCAAGGAATCACCCTTGGGGGGCCAAAGCGGCAAACCGGGTGTTGCTGACTGCTGCG
>CAYTTD010000422.1:0-2302 GCA_964440595.1 uncultured Gaiellales bacterium | reverse complement strand
TCAATCATTTGGAACCCACTTGGTTTCGTAGTCCAATACTAACTGGTCGCCTGTTTGAAACGGCCGTCTCGCGGCCACCTGGTTTATGAGAAAATGATGGATCTAATGCCAAATCGCAATAACATCGAGCAGTCCGTTGCCAGGTACTACGAAGGGCGGCTCCAAGAGCACGGCACTTCCCATGCAGGAGTGGACTGGAATTCCCAACACAGTCAAGAAGTTCGCTTTGACCAATTGATGAACGTAGTTGGATCATCAACATGCTACTCATTGGTTGATTATGGATGCGGCTACGGAGCATTAAATGACTGGCTGCGAACAAGAGGGCATGAGGTGACCTATCAGGGCTTTGATGTCTCACCTGCAATGGTCGCAGCAGCCAGCGAGATCAATGGCGAATCCGGTGTGTTTTCAAGCAATCTTGAGTCACTGACTCCAGCTGATTATTGCGTTGCAAGCGGCATCTTTAACATCAGACTTGATTACACAGATGACGACTGGATCAACTACGTCAACGGCTGCCTGGCTGATCTCAACCGCCTTAGCACCCGAGGATTTTCGTTCAATATGTTGACGAGTTGGTCTGATGCAGAGTTAATGCAGAGCCATCTCTACTATGCGGATCCCGCTGAGATCTTCAATTACTGCAAAAAGAACTTTTCAAGACACGTCGCTTTGCTGCACGACTACGAGCTATGGGAGTTCACGATCATTGTGCGCAAGGACGTTGCCTGAACGATGAATGACCTACCTTCTCCTTCGGTTGCAATATCTCAATCGAACTACATACCATGGCGGGGTTACTTTGACCTGATTGACGCAGTCGACGAATTCATTATTTTTGATGATCGCCAATTCACCAAACGCGACTGGCGAAACAGAAACATCGTCCTCCACCATGGAAAATCAAAATGGTTGACGATACCGGTCGAGACCAAGGGAAAGTACCACCAACGCATCGATGAGACCAGAATCCAGGATACGAAATGTGCTCGAAGTCACTGGGACACCATATGCAACTCATATGGATCTGCTCCCTATTGGCACCAGTTCGAAAGCGCGTTATCTCACCTCTGGCTGGATCCACAGGAGGATCTGCTTACAGACGTAAACCACAGATTCTTGATCGAATTCTGCAAAAGACTTGGAATCGAAACCAGGTTTACGCGCAGTAGCGACTACGATATTGCCCCCGATCTAGTGAAGACCGACAGGCTTGTAGCACTTTGCACGAAGCTGGGCGCGTCTTCATACCTATCGGGGCCCAGCGCCAAGGAATACATAAAGCCAGAGCTATTTAGTGCTTCAAACATTCAACTGGCATACATGGACTACTCTCGTTATCTGTCCTACGAGCAGCACCAGGACTCTGACTTTGTATCCGGAGTGTCAATCATAGACACAATTTGCAATCTTGGATTTGAACATACGATTGATTTGATTCGCAGTTGCCGTTACGTGGAGTCTGAAGGAGTTCCACGCGAATCAGATGGAACAGGTTCTCTGGTGACACGATCGATAACAAAGAATCGCTGATTACCAGCGGCATCCACCTCAAAGGCTGGCATGTGAGGCGGAAAGGTAAACGCCCTAATCACAACGTTCCTCATCTCAGGCTGATAGGCATTGAGATCAGGAACCGGCGAATCAGCCGCGCTGTAGTACCTGTATTGTGAGGTGTTTTGCGGAACGCCCCGTATCGACCCGCCAGCGCCTACTTCATCCAGAATATTCGGCACAACATCACTAAGCAAACGGGTAGCAGCTTTCATCGTCAGTTCGAACAACTCAATAGCAGTAACATCATCATCGATATCAAATGAAACCTGCTCAATAATTCCACCGCTGTCAATGCCGGCTTCAACCAAGTGCACTGCTGCACCAAAACTCAACTCACCATTAATGATCGCATGGGGAATTGTTTTGACCCCTCGGTATGACGGGAGCGGAGCCGGATGGAGATTGATTATTCCGTGTGTTGCACTGTCAATTTGACTAGTGCTAAAAATGTATGAGTTCATGATGGAAAAGACGAGATCAGGCTGGCATTGAAAGACCTCTTCAGGAGTAACAGACAAGACCCCTCTTTTTGCCAACTCGTCATGGTCGACTATGTCATCCCACCAAACTGTTTCCTTTGAGGGAAATGACGCCGCACACACCACTACGTTCGGACTCGCCAAAAGGAGGTCAAGAACGTGTATTCCAATTGCCATGCTACCGATGATTGCCACGCGAATCGGCTGGTCGTTTTTGGATTCAAGTCTCAATCGGCGCTTCCCACGAGGTTCTTGCGTCCATG
>CAYTTD010000421.1:0-2305 GCA_964440595.1 uncultured Gaiellales bacterium | reverse complement strand
GTAGAAATGAGGCACAGGCAATGAGGATAACGCGAATTTCAACTCCAGTGTCGACGGTTGGTCGGGCGGCTCATAACGTTGATTGGCCTGGGCGCGGCTTCGCGCCATTGGCGGCTCCACGAGTGCGCGCCACAAACAAGAAGTCACCCGAAGACGTCTTTGACGAGATGAAGAGAAACTTCTCCGACAAAAAAGCAAAGGGCGTTTCAATGCGCTGGCAGTGGAAGCTGTCGGGCAAGGACGGCGGCACCTGGTTCGTAAAGATCGAAAACGGAGTCCTTAGCATGGGCAAGGGCACCGTTGCGGATCCTCACGTTACATTCATCTGTTCAGCTGACACCTGGGTACAACTCTCAAATGGCACGCTCGGCGGCATGCGCGCATTTATTACCGGCAAGCTGAAGCTTGAGGGAAGCAAGGGTGATGCGAAAAAACTGGACGAGCTGTTTCCGGCCTAGAATCTTGGCCCAGCGGATTCAGTTATTGCTGCTGCGCAATCGCTCATTCAGCTCCACGGCACCTTCCTCCGCGCAAAAACCAATTTTCTTGTGGGAGCTGTCGCAGAATGGCTTCTTCTCTGATGCCCCGCACCGGCACAGCCAGATGGGCTTGTCAGGGTCAACCTCGTAGGCGTTGCCGTCGCCATCCACGATCGAAAAATCGCCGTCGACCTTGATTGAACCATTAGGGCGCACAGTAATAATCGTCTTGCTCATTGCTGGTTAATATCCCGGGTACAGTGCCGGCAAACCTTTTGATGCCCATCACTCAGTAGACTTAATCAGGTGTCACAATCATCTTCACCAACACTGTCAGTCATCGTGCCCACTAGCGATGACTGGTCGCACATCGAGGTTGCAGTTGGGAAGATCGCGCGCCAGGCGGCAGAGGTTGGCGGCGAGGTCGTTGCGGTCTATGCATCGGGCAATGAGCCACAGAATCTGCCGGCTGGTGTGAAAGCGGTATGTTGTTCAGGCGGCTCAATATTCGATGTGCGAGCTGCCGGTATTGAGCATGCGCGTGGCGCATTAGTTGCGATAACCGAGGATCACTGCCTGGTTGCGGATGATTTTTGTCGGCAAACGCTAACGATTCATCGCGAAAACCCGGAGATATTGGGAGTTGCTGGCGCGGTACTGAACGGATCAATGCGCAAGATTAGCGACTGGGGTAACTTCCTCTTTACTTTTGCATCATTTGTGCCGCCAAGCGCTGCGCTCCTGGAGCGTGGCATGTCGATTGCAAACGGTTCATTCAAGCGGCGCGCGATCGATGGCCATCCGCAGCCGTTGCCTGCAGGCTGGATCGAGTATCACCTGAATGGCCGTCTCCTGAGAGACGGACTGATCATTGGCGACGATCGAGTAGTCGTGCATCACATACAGACGCCCGGACTTATTGGCACTCTCCGAAATCATTATGCGAATGGGCGCACAACTGGTGCCCTCGAGCCTGCAGATCAGCCGGTGCGCAAGATCAGGTATCTTTTTCGAGGGTGCGTGGGTGAGATGTGGAGGAAGCGGCGCTACCGCCGAGTTCTGCTGGCAAGCATGCCCATGATATTCATGATCGCAGTGGCCCATGTTGCGGGAGAGCACATTGGTAGGCGCTTTGGGGCTGGTAGCAGCCCGTTCCGTCTTGAGTAGGCCATGGAACACGGTCTAAACGCGGCCATCTGTCATTTTAATCAGGCCAAAAAGGGTGCTCCATTCGTCGGAAGCGCATCTCTCCGTACAAGAATCATCTCTTTCCAAAATATATGAAAGGTATCTTCACTATGATTGCAGCAAGCAGTTCAGCGCCACAGAAGCCAAGAGATCTACCATCGTTCAAGATCTCACCGCGATTGAACCTCGAGCGCGACGCCGTGAGGCTGGACCAACCGCACCACTACATTCCGGACTGGTTGAATTTTGACGTTGGCACCATTGCCGATATCAAGGCAACGCACCACGATTGGGCAGCGGACAACGAATATGGTGAACCTGACTTTGGATACTCAGACGAGCAGCCATCGCTTATGGCAGACGTTTCAGAGTACTCTGAGCCCTGGCTCATGAAGCGAGAGGGATTCACTGCAGCGCTTGCCGCCGCAAAGGCAATAAACCGTAAGGAAGGCGGCGTTCACGCGATCCTGGAAGACGCGAAGAGTGGGCGCCGCTATATCGTGCCGCTTGGGGTGCGTGTTGAGTACGACGAGAGCATGCTCGAGTGGAACTCCGTTGGTGGCAACCCCCACTGGAAGGGAGCCAAAAACCACACGCTTCTAGATCCACGCGCCGAAGAGCTCGAGGCTGTTGTGTTA
>CAYTTD010000420.1:0-2308 GCA_964440595.1 uncultured Gaiellales bacterium | reverse complement strand
CTTCAATTAACTAGATTATTTAGCGGGCACTAGTCGATTTTCGCTTGATTATCTCAAGCTTTACCAACATATAGATCGCGATCGCAGCGACGCCAACTCCGATAACAGCAACAATAGCAAGCCCTTGAAAATGCCACTCGGCAGCATTGCCATACCTCACGAATCTCAGCGCAAGAGCAAAGACTGACAACGCCGCAGTTACCAACCAGAAAGTGACCGCGACCCTCCGCGGGCTGTAGCCAATGTTCAACAGTCGATGATGAAGGTGCCAGCGATCCGCATGAGATATTGGAAGGTTATATTTCACTCTCTTTGCCACAACAAAAGACGTGTCAATAATGGGTATGGCAAGCAGCGCCAGAGGCACGACAAGAGTGACTGCAGCAGCGGTCTTCAATACACCCTGCAAGGTAATCGCAGCCAGCAGAAAACCGATAAGCATGGAACCGGAGTCGCCCAGGAATATTCTGGCGCCTCCCTTCCTGAAGTTGTAGAAAAGAAACGCAACACAGGCTCCAGCCAACGCACCGGATATTACCGAGACATTGAACCTGAGAAAGCTCGCAGTGATTACGGCAAGCGTTGCACCGTTGATCGCCGTCAATCCGGCGGCCAACCCGTCAACGCCATCAATGAAATTCATCATGTTCATAAGCGCGACAAACCAAATGGTTGAGAGAATTGCTGCAAACCACGGAGCAAGAGCAAGCGGAGGAGCAAGTGGGGCATCAATCATCCTCACGAGAAGCACCAATCCATCAGCACCGGTTGAAGATGCAAAAAGCAGAGGCGCAAAAATGGCGCTACATGCAGCAGCAACCTGCCCCCCAAGCTTGATCTTCCAGTTCAGCTCACGCTGATCGTCAACTGCACCAACCAGCGTAACGAACACTGCACAGCCCAACAGCACCTTGATCTGGTCAATATTCTTCTGAGGCGTCAGGCCGGGAATGTTCCAGTCTGCAAAGACAAGAACCGCCGCCAACACCCCCATCAGAACCGCCAACCCACCAAGGCGCGGAGTTGCGCGGGTATGCACCCGTCGCTCATCATCAGGCTTGTCAATTGCGCCAGCTCGAATCGCAAGTCGCATCACAAGGGGAGTCGTTATCAGCACAACGATCAGAGCCAGAATACCGGCAGAAATCGCAGCTAAGTATCCATCCTGGGCAGTCATTTAAAAAGGCTATCTTGTACCGTACAGACGGTCTCCGGCGTCACCGAGCCCGGGAACAATGTAGCCATTTTCATTAAGGTGATCATCGATCTGCGCGACGAAGATGTCTACGTCGGGGTGATCACTCTGAACTCGTTCGATACCCTCAGGTGCGGCAATGATGGAAAGCAGCTTGATGGAAGTTGCGCCATGCCCCTTGATCAGCGACACAGCTGCACTAACCGATCCACCAGTTGCCAACATGGGATCAAGCAACAGCACCTCGCGGTCCATCAGATCGGGAGGAAGCTTCTCATAGTATGAGTGGGGCTCAAGGGTCTCCTCATCGCGATAAAGACCGATGAACCCGACGCGAGCAACCGGTAAAAGCTGCAGAACACCGTCAAGCATTCCCAGGCCTGCACGAAGGATAGGAACCACACCAACCTTCTTGCCACTCACCTGCCTGCCCTGCATCTTTGCAAGAGGTGTCTCGATCTCTACCGCCTCTGTCGGGAGATACTTGGTTGCCTCATAACAGACCAGGTTTGCTATCTCCTGCGCGAGTGCTCGAAAGTCACGTGTATCCGTGTCGACGCTTCGAAGCAACGACAGCTTGTGATAGACCAGAGGATGATCAAGCTCAACGACTCTGCCCTTGGTTACTGACTTGGTGGATCCTGCGTCTGCCATATTTGGTACTCCTTGCTTTCAGTCGGATCATCTCAAATTGGCGCTTGCTAATCAGCGTATTGGATTGTCGGATAGATCGGATGCCGTTCAAGCAGCGCCTTGCTACGCGCCCTAAGGTCAGCTCGAGCTACTGCATCATTTACAGCATCAACCATTATTGAGCCAACCTCGCGAAAAGCCTCAACATCAAAGCCACGTGTTGTCATGGCGGGAGTACCTACTCGAAGCCCACCTGCGATTGTAGGTGGCTGGTCATCCCACGGCACTGCATTGCGATTGGCTGTAATCAACACTTCGTGGAGGAGATCCTCTACATCCTTACCCGTCCTGCCGATCGAACGCAGATCAGCGAGCACAAGGTGCGTGTCTGTTCCATCACTTACCAGCTTCCAACCTGCCTTGTGCAGAACGTCAGCCAGAGCTTTTGCGTTGGCAACAACGTTGCCAATGTGGCTTTTG
>CAYTTD010000419.1:0-2311 GCA_964440595.1 uncultured Gaiellales bacterium | reverse complement strand
ACGAACCGCGGGGTCTGATCGAGCTCGATCGCCTTGCGCTCGCGCCACGCGGCGAGCGGTTGTAGCGCTGCCAGATCTCGCCTGGATAGCTTGCCTCGCCTGGAAACCTTTCTCCAAGCTTCATCTGGATCGGTGCGAAACCGGCCAGGGTCGCCGTATCGCTTCGCCATTTCCTCGGTTGCCCAATCCTCGCGATTTCGGTCGCGCAGATCCTTCTTGATTGCCTCAGCAACTTCAGGAAGCCAAAGCACGTCTTCGGCGGCATACCGGAGCTGCTTTTCGTTCAGCGGACGCCGACTCCAATCAGAGAAGGATTCGCTCGGCGCAGGTGTTTTTCCTGTGATTATTTCCACAAGGCGGTCGTATGCCAGCCCTGTGCCGTGCCCAACAAATCCAGCGGCGATCTGCGTGTCAAAGATGTTTGCCGGGTCGCAGTTCCAGCGAACTGCGCAGCCCACCAGATCGGCGTGTGGCGCGTGCATGACGATCTCTATTTGCGGGTCGGCGATGACGTCCATTAGTGGCGACAGGTCAATGCCATCCAGCGGATCGATCAGCTGGATGTTGCCCGCAACATTTACCTGGACGAGGCAAAGCAGCGGGGCATACGTGCGCTCCCAGAGAAACTCCGTATCCAGCGAAATGGACCCCGCGTTTGCGGCAGCCTCGCAGAGCGCCTGCACCTCGTTGTCGTCAACAATCATCGTGTATGTGGCTTCATTGCCGTGCATTGATGCTGATCATAGACCCTGAGAGTGTGTTTGGCATATAAAATGCCTCAGACAATCATCTCTGATGACGCGCCCCTGTAGCTCAGTGGATAGAGCATCGGTTTCCTAAACCGTGTGCGCAAGTTCGATTCTTGCCAGGGGTATATCTGGAAATTACACGGAGCCGGCGCCGGCGCCGGTAACGGTGAGTACAAAGCTGGTTACCGGCACAAAAAGAATCAGTGAGACCGGCACGGTCAGAAGCCCAGCGCAGAACACTGCAACCCAGCGCCTGCGGGAGAGAATCGCATCCGTTGTTGCTACCAGGAAGCGCGACAGGGGTTCGTAAAATAACGTCAGAAGGATTAGAGTGATCGTGAACGTGCCAATCACCTCAGCCAGCACCACGTGCACGCCAGCCGGGTTGTTCATTACGAACGCAGTTAGGAGTGTATCGCCCAGCGTCATGATGTTTGCGCCCATGATGTAAGGAATCACCTGTCGCCTGCGGAAGTAGCCCTTTGAAACTGCTGGAACAAGAACTGTCAGCGCCACCGAAACCGACATTGTAACTAGCGCCACCGCAGAGCCAATGCCAAACATTACCCACTTGCGGCGCCGCCAATCGGTGTGCTCTTCAAGATGTGTGGCGTCATCTGCATCTGGCAACGCCCGGTCGAGAATCTTGATTGAACCAAGCAGCATCACGACGCCAAAGGGGAAAAGCCAACCGCCTGGAATGTAAGTTTTAGCGAGGTTCAATACCGGTCCAACCATTTTATCGATCACGTCAATGAAAGCTCCCGGAGGCTTAAGGTGCAAGCCGTCGAACGCGCCGTTCTGAAGCAGTGGAATGCCTACGCCGAGAGCCGGGACATAAACGATGGCAGTCATGATGAGCGCAAACAGGCCGATCGAGAGCGAGGCGTGGCGCTGCTCCTTTGATGCATTGCCGCGCAGCGCATAGATGAACGCAACCACAAGCACCACGAAGGATGCGCCAAGGCGGCTGCCGGTTAGCATGGTAAATGTTTCGGTCACGCTCAGAACGCCGCCGTCGAGTAGTGCAAGCGCTGATACAGCGATCGGAGAACCGCTCATGACCATCATTGCCGCGATCCAGCCGAAGCCAAGCGATGAAGCTGCGCTGTCGGTCAGTGTGCTACCCGATAGTGCAGGAGCCAGTGCCCCTGCTCCTGTTTTCAAAAGCTGAATGGATACAAGAAACATCCAAAGAGCAAATGCGGCGACCAGAAGTCGTGGAAGTAGCCCTTTTGCGCGCCGCATGAAAGCGCCTTGCACATGGGTGGTGTCGCCCTTCGGAGCAGCAGGCATCTTCGTGGGGGTGAGGCCGGTTGATGCAAGGGGAGCCTTGGGCCCGCGGGTTGGTACAGGTGTTGGTTCAGTAGCCATTACTCCTCATGGTATACAAGTTTTTCGATCAATCAAATAAGAATAATGAATAACTTTGACGTTTTTCGGGTAAGATGTGTCGTATCAATACGGGCATCAATTTGAATACCGAAGCAACTGGGTCGCGCTAAAGGGGGCCAATGAAAAATTCATCAAATTCCAGCCATGATAAGCAGGGCGGGCCGGGT
>CAYTTD010000418.1:0-2317 GCA_964440595.1 uncultured Gaiellales bacterium | reverse complement strand
ACAATTCAACCTCGTTCATGGGTAGGTTGCTTCTACTCCTGATTGGCGTGTCGCTGGTTCAGGGCATAGTCGCGGCATTTACCTTCTATACCCTCCAGGTAAAACCGGCAGAGCAACGAATTGAAGCTCAGCTAAACGCTAACCTGCGCGCTGTAGCTCCTCAAATCGATAACCAGCAACAGAAGGCCGAAGAGATTACCGATGCACTGATCTCTGACAGAGGATTTCTTGAAGCGATCGTAGCCGGAGAGTTTGCAAAAGCCAACGTCATCGTCGACAAATTGAAGAGCGCCGAAAAGCACGACGCAAAAAAGGGTGCCGAATGGGACATCTACGTTACTGATGTCAACAAGAAGACTGTAGTTGGAAAAAAGCCATCTGGGTTGTTGATGGAGAAGAAGAACGTCAACCTGACAAACCTGACTGTTGGGCCAGAATTGGTAGCTGAGTTACATGTGCCCGTAGTGGTAGATGCCGCTCTCATCAAGCGGCGTTTCGAGCCATACTCCAGTGACGACGTAACGATCTTTGTTGTATCAGACCAGGAATTGCTGACCGCAAAGGGGCAGCAGCGCATCAAGAAGCAGCCTCCAGTTGGCGTGTCGAACATGAAGATCGGTGGCAGGGAGAAAGTGGTTTATGTTCAGCAGCTTGGTGACTCAAAGCTAAGAGTTGGTTCAGCAATTCCAGCTTCAACCGTGGCAGCCGAAAAACGGAATAACCTTCGTAGCCTCATTGGCTTCATCTGGGCTATGAGTGCGTTGATGATCTTCGTGAGTATCATGATTGCCAGAAGCGTTGGCGACGCGTTGAAGAAGTTTGCTGGAGTGGTGAGGCAGATTGCAGGAGGTGATCTTGGCAAGCGAGTTCCGGTGGTCGGAGGCGACGAGATCGCTGACCTCTCCAGCTCGTTCAACGACATGGCAGCAAACCTCCAGGAACGAATCAACGGCCTCGTTCATGCCCAGCATCGAATCAGGAGGCAGCTTGATCTTTTTGGTGACGCTCTTGCAAACGCTACTGACGTCTCAGAGATGCTGCACGCGATTATCGGTCTTGCTCTTGAAAGCAGCTCGGCAACCCATGCCCGGGCCTGGACTCTTGAGAGCGATGACCGATTCAGGCACGTCGCAAACATGGGGCTCAGGCCAGACGATCGTGTGCCCAGTGAGATTGAAAAACTCGCGATGCAGCGGGGCGAAACAATTATCACCGATACGGTTCCTGCTTGGATGGTTGTACCCATTCTTGCGCAGGAGGAAGTGCTTGGATTGATCACGATGGTCAACATGTCAGGCGGCTTTGACAATGATGACGTTGTGTTGGGTGGGCGCCTCGCCGCTCAATCTGCGGTTGCAATTGATAACGCCCGTCTCCATGCTCAGCTGCGTGAGCAGGCTACCAAGGACGGTCTTACTGGCCTGGCCAACCACAGAAGCATGCAGGACTATCTACGCCAGGAGATGCATTTGGCCACCCTGCAAGGTGCACCTCTTGGCGTCGCTCTAATGGACATCGACAACTTCAAGAGCATTAACGACACACATGGTCACCACGTTGGTGACGAAGCACTGCGGGCACTGGCAAAGGTTCTTAACCAGACCGTGGGTGGGGCAGGCTTCCCTGCTCGTTATGGTGGTGAGGAGTTCGTGGTCGTAATACCAGGCTGTGACGCTGACACATGCGTGCGCATCGCTGATCGTGTCAGGGAGGAGATTTCCTTCATAGAGGTACCGCTCGAAACTGGTGGTGTGCTGCAGTTCACCGCCAGCTTTGGCGTATCCAACGTAGATCAGTGGCCAAGTGGTCAGATCAACCAGGAGGATCTCATCAAGGCAGCTGACATGGGCCTTTATCGCGCCAAGCACAGTGGAAAAAACAGAGTTGTTCTCTGTGATCCGCATGAGCTGACGATGCCCGTAAAGAAGGCTGCGTGAGCATCAGCCGCCACCGTACATCGAAACGGGTAAAGCGATCTCAGCGTCCAGCTCATCCGGGTACCTGACCGTTCGTTCCAACTCATCCAGCATCTCTTTGCATCCCGGGAATCTTTTTAGAAGCAGAGCTTCTACCTCGCTTACCTCTTCAAGCTCCATGATCTCTCGCCGAAGAGACTTTCCGTACGCTGCTCCGCGCAGATACCATCCGTAAAACTTTCTGAGAAAACCTGTTGCACGATAGGCGCCTATTTCCCGTTCAACCTCGCGAATGAATCTCACGAGCTCGGCAATGCGTTCGTCGTCGGACGGCTCACCAAAGCCACGCCCCAGTAAGTTTTTCAATACCCACGGATTACCTTGCGCTGCACGACCAATCA
>CAYTTD010000417.1:0-2319 GCA_964440595.1 uncultured Gaiellales bacterium | reverse complement strand
CAGAGCCTTTGTATCACCGAAGTGCTTGACGACCCCTCGTAGAATTATTGGCGATTCGCTGTTCATAGGGCGACCCTACTCCCTGAAAAATTGGATTGCATCCAAAATTTGGGGCAAGAATAGTTCGATGGCCCCATTCTTGGTAAATCTCAAGGCCAATCAGTGTTGTTGGATTGTGTATTGACCCCTCTTTTTACTACATTGACTGGTATAAGAAAGGCAGCCAGACATTGAGTAGATCACATACTACAGCCGAGCCTTCTCCAACGCTTTCAAAAACTGGAAGGCTTGGCGCAGCAAGGCTGACAGTGCGTAATATTGCCACCTCCGTGGAGTTCTATACGCGCGTACTAGGTCTTCAAACGCTATCCCGATCAGGCTCGCTCGCTTCAATGGGAGTATCAGGGGATGTGGTTCTTGAGCTTGAGGAAGATCCAGAGGCGCCATTGGCGGGTGCCCATGCCGGCCTCTTTCACGTGGCACTTTTGTTTCCATCACGCCTTGAGCTTGCGCGCGTTTGCCAGAGAATAATTGCCACCAATACCATGATTGAAGGCGCTGCGGATCACGGCACCCACGAGGCGATCTACCTTCGCGACCCAGATGAGAACGGGCTCGAGCTAGCCTGCGACTGACCAAAAGAGCAGTGGCCCACACCCGAAGACGGCAAAGGATGGGGACAAAAGTACCTTGCAATGAAAGAGCTCTTGTCGTTGGTTGGCGATGAGAGCCCAAAGGAGACTGCAGGTGAAGGCCTGCGAGTCGGTCACATGCACCTTCATGTAGGAGATTTGAATCAGGCGCTGACCTTTTACCGGGATCTGATTGGTTTTGAGGTTCAAACTACCCTGCCGACAGCTGCCTTCGTTTCGATGGCGGGGTATCACCATCATCTGGGCCTCAACGTATGGAAGGGTCTGGGCGTGCCGCCAGCGCCAGAACGGGTTGTCGGACTAAAGCGATGGACCATTGAGTTAGGAACAGCCGACGATTTGAGCCGTCTTGCATCCAGATTGGATGCCAGCGGTTACCAACACACGGTTGTTGATGACGTTATTACCGTCTCTGATCCATGGAACATTGAAATGCGTTTCGAGGTTGCAAAACCATGAAGTGGATTAAGAAACACCTGGATTCGGAATCAGGCAAAGGTCGCAGGGGCAGTCGATTCCTCGATCGATTTGAACAGCGCTCACATGTTCACAGGTTGCACCCGAGCAGGCTATGGCGACTACTGCTTGGCATCGGGCTTTTCACCTTTGGCATCATTAACATCTTTATTCCTGGGCCGGGAGGAAGCGTGATGATCCTGGGATCGGCTTTCATCTTCGCTGGAGAATCAAAATATTTCGCGAAGGTGCTCGACTGGGGAGAAGTTCGATTTGCGAGGCAGGTTGACTGGGTGCTGGCTAACCCTGTGATCGCTGTAATCATAATTAGCGCTACGGTATTCGCGGTGGTTTCCGGTGTAGGCGCATACGTGTTCAAGGAGTCGTGACAGGGTCGGCACCTGGTTCGCCCCTCTTCAGAAAAGCCACCGCAAAGACAAATGACACAAGCATTAGCGAAGCGCCGACATAGAATGCCAGATGATATCCAGAGGTCAGCGCACTGGCAGGAGAGGCACCGTCTTTCAACAGCTCCGTGGTTCGGTTGGTAGACAGTGTTGCTAGAACCGCGAGCCCAATTGCGCCACCAACCTGTGCAGTGGTGCCGATAAGACCAGAGACCATTCCAGCATCTTGTGGGGTCGCGCCACTCATAGCCAGATTCATCAAGGCAGGAAAGCTTATGCCGCCGCCTACTCCCATTAGCAGCATTACCGGCAAAACATGAGCGAAGTACTTGCCATCAACTGGTGCCTGAGCATAAAGAACGAGAGAAAAGCCCAAAAACACCAATCCTGCCAACAGGCACCGCAGTGCACCAAACTTCAGCACGACCCGCTCACTGTATTTCCACGAAAGCAACCCCATAAGAAATGTTGCTGGCAGGAATGCAAGACCTGTTTTCCGCGCATCGAACTCCAGCACGTTTTGCACGTACAACGTACCCATGAAGAACATGGAAAACATGCCGGCTACACTCATCGCCTGCACCAGATTTGTTACTGCCACAACACGTGAATTAAAGATCCTAAGGGGCATCAGTGGTGTTTTCGCGGTTGCCTCCCGGATGATAAAAAACATAATACATACAAGAGCTCCAGCCAAAAGCAGCAGCACACGTGTCGAGCCCCAACCAGACTTAGCAGCCGGACCGACAATCGTATAGACGCCCAGCATCAAAGCCCCAGTAATCAATAGGGCTCCGATGACG
>CAYTTD010000416.1:0-2325 GCA_964440595.1 uncultured Gaiellales bacterium | reverse complement strand
ATTGATGCCCGCTCGCACCTGTTGTACACCCCTTGGTATTGCGTCCTCAGAGCGCAGGTAGGCTGGTGCCATCGCGGCATTTGTTATGGCCGCTGGAACTTTTCCCGCCCACCACGGAACATCATTACGAATCTGCCTTATACCACTCCATGACGATCCGAGGAGTACTTTTTCGCCGAGTATCGGGATGTTTGCAAGATCTCGAATACTCACGAGCGTATCTGGTGCGATTACGTCACGCCGGTCGAGGAGGCGGGGCGCAAGTTGCCGATACTCGTCGCGAGTTATCAGCTTTTTTTCCTTGGCGCGTAATACCAGCTCCCTGATTTTTTGCGCCCTTTCAAGCTCGGCATTTGCGAAATTGTGTGGCTTCAACTCAAATCCTGTACGCGCCCATACAAAGCCTCCCGCAGAGAGCGAAGCCGAAACTGTTACGTCGTCTACGCCCGCCTCAGCGTAGCGGGCATACGCCTTGTTGTTGAATCGGCTTGCAAATCCTGACTTGTGGACTGACGGCTCAAGCGCCAGGTATGCATGGTAGACGTTTAGACGCCCGTTTGGCTCGAGGGTTACAGTCCTGTCAAATCTGCCTTTTTTGACTCCCGCTCGACTGAGGATTTGTCCGCTGACTGACGCGTCACCCATCAGCATGGCGCCCTTGAACTTTATGTTTGACTCCACTGCAGTTATCTCAGGCTTGAGCCGAAGCCTGCCATGGCCGCCCGACCATGTCTCCCGCAGCCAACTTTCGCTGAATGTATCTGGCACGAGTTCGAGCGTTCTGCGCGCAATCGCTTGTGCACTTTGTGATATCAGCGGCATGGCGTCCTCCAACCAGCGCACGAGCCCATTCCACGGGATAATCCGTTACGCCGGATGATTTGGCCGGGTAGTAATAACGGAGTCCATGCAGAATCACGCTACCCGACGGTGTTTACGTCCCAACCTTCTTTTATCGTGGCAGGCAGGCAATTCTGTTGCTCGAATTGCCTGACTAGTTAAGCATTCGCCTGGATCTTTGTGATTAGACCTTTGGAATTATTACCTGGTTTCCTTGAATTGTTGCGACAATCAACGGGTTGAAGCCTTCTGCATAAGTCCAATCCGTACCTTGACTTCCAACCATCGCATAACGATGACTCTGTGACACATCGTCCGGTACGCGTACTACGTAGCGGACGGAATACCCGGTATTACTGAATGTTTTTGCTTCCTCAATCGCATCTTCAAGATTATTGCTCTTGAGTATGACGCCTGGGGAAATTGCGTTCAAACGTTGGATCTGGGCTCCGTTTCTGTCCTTAACCAGTTGACCAATAACCTTTGCCTCAAGCCATGCATCAACAGGGACCTCGTCCGGAGATGTGTTCCTGATGCCGGCAGTGCTCCTTGTAAGATTTCCTGCATGTATCTCTCCGGTGCGCGAATTCACTAGTGCTCTAAAAGACAAGTGCTCGTGACCGCCTTGTCGAAAACCGCTTCTGTTCGAGTAGTTGGTAAATACGATGTGAGGCGTACCCTCTGCGTCCTGCATCACGGCCAGATAGTTGTCGGATCTGATTGTCGCAGCCTTTACTGCGGCCTCTGCGCTGGTCATTCCAGGTAGCGGAATTGCGGTCGTCATGTAACTGTCGTCAAATGCCATTCCTATTCGTCTTATCGCGTCTTGTTGAGCAATGTCGAAATCCTCCCAAAGCGCTGGCGATCCAACACCTGGTTCATCCTTGATAATCGTTGCCAATTCAGAAAGAGATCTTTTTCCATCCATGATCTGGTCTCGCAATGGTTTTACTTTTTTCATCTCTCTGCTGATGTCATCAAGCTCTTTCTCCAGTTGGACAATTCGATCATTTGCCACAAACATCTCTGATCTGTGAACATGAACGTATCCTGACTTTTCAAGGTCAGATGCATTCATCGGTGTGCTGAACCCTTCGGGCCACGTGTGCACGCCTTCGAAATTTCTAACCAGAGTATTATCACTCTTGATAATTCCTGCGACTTCGTCCCTGGTAGGAAACAGGCCAACAGAGTCAGTTTTTACGTGAGCCTTCTTGCGCCGCAACACCTTGGATGTCTTCTCTGTCGTAATGGTACGAGGGGATGATTCAAAGCCGGCCTCGAGCAAGTGAAATCGATTGGCTGGACTGTTCCTGTCATGAACCACAAACGCCGTCTTGCCGCTTTTCTGCGCCATGATGCCCATCGCTGCCTGCTCGGCATCATCGAGAGAGCTGAACCCTTCCGGTGGACTAATAACCTTGCTTGGAATCACATTGAATGAGTGCATGCCTTCAGAGGTTGGAACCTTTGCAACTGCAAGCG
>CAYTTD010000415.1:0-2330 GCA_964440595.1 uncultured Gaiellales bacterium | reverse complement strand
CAGCGACACAGCCCCGCATCGGACGCGGTGAGCGCTGCGCGCGTGCTCTGGCTGGAGAAATCCTCACCCGCACGGCCAAAGAGTGGGGGGTGATGTGATGACTGCAATTGCGAAATTGGTTTTGATCGCCGCTTGGGTCAGTGGCCTTGTGCTGGCAAACGGCTTTTGGTCTACGTTACTTGCCCTGTTCATCCCTATGTGGGCGTGGTACTTGGTGGCCGAGCGCCTGATTGTGAGGTTCCTGTGACCATCGGTGTCTTTCTCCCCGAAGGCATAGAAGCCGATTTGTGCGCAGAGATCGCCGCACGCCAGGGCAGGCCGCGCGACCTTTCTCGGCGTGGGGTGCGTTTCCACCACCTTGTGCCGCAAAGAGCAGTTCGACTTCATGGCAAACCAGCGTGGGAGTGCTTGTGCGATTGCGGAGGGTTGCACGTTGTTCTGAACGAGAAGCTTGGAAAGATCAAGAGTTGCGGGAAGTGCGGCATCGCGAAAGATGCGAGCAAGCGAACGACCCATGGCATGACAAACACCCCTACGTGGATTACGTGGAGCGCCATGCTGGCTAGGTGCACAAGCCAATCCAGTAAAGACTACAAGCGCTACGGAGCCCGTGGGATATCTGTATGCGACAGGTGGATGGTGTTTGAATATTTTTTGATGGACATGGGCGAGAGGCCCGCTGGGACAACGATAGATCGCATCGACAACCTTGGGAACTACGAGCCCGGCAACTGTCGCTGGGCTACCGTCAAGGAGCAAAACAACAACCGCCGTTCTAACCGCATGCTCACCACCAAGCATGGCGAATTGACGATGTCTCAGGCAGCCGAGTTGTCTGGGAAAAGTTGTGAGTTGCTTGCGTACCGCATCGACAAGATGGGCATGACTGCTGATGAGGCTATGAATCGCCCATTTATCCGTAATCGGAAAAAGGTGGGGGCATGAGCGCACTCGACATTCAAGCAGGCGGCAATCACTACAAGGACTGCGCCATCCAGCCCATCGAGTTCATCCACGCGAACGGATTGGACTTTTTCCAGGGGAACATCGTGAAGTACGCCACGCGCCACAAGGCTAAGAACGGCGCCGAGGACTTGCGCAAGGTCATCCACTACGCCCAGCTCGCGCTGGAATTGCAGTACGGAGTGAAGCCATCTGACGAGCTTGACGACATGTGCAAGGCCGGAAGGATGGTGCGCGGCGATGACTGAGCGCATAACCCTCCCACTTATCAACCCGGTGCAGGGCCATCAGGCTATAGAGGCCGCATGGAGGCACGCCAAAGCGTGGCTGATGGCGGGGCACAGGCTGACCCTGGAAGTGCGACCAGAGAAGCGCAGCGATGCGCAGAACCGCCTATTGCACGCCTGTTTGTCTGAGATCAGCAAGCAAGTGGAATGGGCCGGGGCAAAGCGCGACGTGGACACATGGAAGCGCCTGCTCACTGCCGCGTGGCTGCGCGCCCGTGGCGAAGGAGTGGAAGTCCTACCGGCCATTGACGGCCACGGTATCGATGTGGTGTTCCGCCACACATCAAAGCTGACCAAGGCCGAATGCGCCGAACTGTCCGAGTTTGTCATGGCGTGGGCGGCAGAGCGCGGGATTGTGCTGATGGAGGCCGAATGCCAGTAGCGAAGTTGTGCGAAGAGTGTGGTTCTTCATATCGCGTGCCGCCATCTAGGGTAGAGACTTCACGGTTTTGCTGTATCGCTTGCGCAAATGCGGCCAAGGCAGTGACGCCACGTAGAAGCTATTACAAGCCCCGCCCTGGAGGGTTGAAGTGCGCTATTTGTGGGGAGCATTTTTGGGCGCTAGGCGTGCATGTGAAGCACAAGCACGGCATCTGTGCAAAAGACTACAAAGCTGAATATGGATTGCTGCTTACGCGACCGCTGGTGCACCCGGAAATCAGTGAGGCTCTGCGCGACAGTGCAAAAAGAAGACTTTTAGACCCGGATTACCACGCTGAAGTTACAGAGCGATGCAAAGAAAACAGCGAAGCTAACAAGGGAAAGAATGGCTGCGCCATGAAGAGCTCTGCGGCGAGTGATCTGGTGGCCCAACGCAACAAGGAACGCAACGATCAATACCTGAAATCTATCGCAAGCAAGGTGCAGGAGGCATTGGATCGAACAGGGTTCGTAAGCCATGTGGCGCGTGAACTCCATGTGGGGGCACAGACGATACGCGGTATGGCGCAGCGAGGGCTGGTATCCATTCCGGTGTCAGACCGGAGGCGACTGGTGCCGTTCAAGAAGAGGGTGCTGCGATGACTTTCCGCCGCACCCTCTGCCCCCACTGCAAGGGAAAGCTGGAGCAGGGCCAGCGCA
>CAYTTD010000414.1:0-2332 GCA_964440595.1 uncultured Gaiellales bacterium | reverse complement strand
CCAGAGCCTGTTCTTGAAAACCCACCTGTCGTGCCTGGAAGTATCAACCCCATTGCCAACCTCTCTGATAGTGACAAACAAGGCCCCCAAATAGCCATGAGTGTCAGTGACCCACAATGAGCGTTTGATTATATCTGCGAGTCTGCTTGCGGCGCTGCATCAGGCGTAACAACTCAGCTGCCAGATCCGATAAACAGGCTGCAGAAAACTGAATAGGGGTTGACTTTGGGGATAAACATCAGCGAGAGGATTGGTCTGGATTCATGGCCATCGCTTGGTCGTCGCGCGGTAGATAACACCTTTAACGGATTGGTGGCAGGCGGATTGGCCGGTGTGTTCACCGGAGCATTATTTCGCCGATCGATGGCGGGGGCATTTGGCATGGGAATAGCCGGCGCGCTTATCGGTGGAGCCGCAGGATTTGGATGGACCGCATTAGATTCCAAACGCACTTGGTCTGACAGCCAGACGCCTCCTGACCGCAATGACAGTGGAATATCAAGCGTCCAGGAGGGGACCACCCGAATAATGACGATCAATATCAGGACGCTACGAGGGCAGTTCTTTGACCGCATGGAGCAGAGTGTTACGGATGCGATAGTCGGTGCCATAAACAGCGCGGATCCTGACGTAGTTGTGCTTCAGGAGGTTGATAGCGGCACCTCACGTAGCAGGGGTGAAGACCAGGTTCAGATGTTGTCGGGTGAGACAGGTGCAACGGATTCAGCCTTTGTTGCGGCCACTGCTTTTGGCGGCGGTCACTATGGTCAAGGCGTGCTTCTGCGCAATGGTTACAGGTTCGACGCACAGCCAGAACGAATAGACCTTGAGGGGAGTCCTCAACGCGAGCAGCGAATCGCCGTAAAATTTGGAGTCGTGTCGGAGGAAGGAAAACGCGCAACTGTAATTGGCACCCACCTTGCCACTCATGGTGCAGACAACAATCGTCAACGAGATCAACTTGCCGAACTGGCAGCAGAGATTCGTGGTCCTGTAATCATTGCGGGTGATCTTAATGCTCAGCGTGAAAAGGTCAGAGAAAGTTTTGAACCAGCGGGATTCAACAGAACGGCAGATCTCCTGGCGGATGCCAGTGGAGAATCACGGAAAGCTGAGGAACCTTGGACTTTCCGCGGAGTTGGCACTATCGACCACATACTCGTCAACGATAAGGTTGAGGTGACCGGGCAATGGACCACATCTGCGGGGGTTCCCTTACTGATTGAACCGGCAACTGATCATCGCGCAGTGGTTTCTGATCTGGTTATCAATGACCAGTATTCCTAGGATGGCGGTCCGGTATCCACGCCCTGATTCGCGTCTACTGGAGTTCCCTTACACATCTGCCAAAGGCCGCGTCTCTTCTTGATCGCCTGTCTTTGAGCGCTCAGCATCATTGACGATCTTTTTGTGCGCGTGCCACGATAAAACCACACAGCGGCGTCCCCTGACCTGACCAGCTCCTGATTGACGTTCATAGCGTCAAGAAATACCCATCCGAGAATTCTGCCATACCGGTCGCGCTTGCCCAGCGCTGGATCCGTCTCGATTATTATTTTGGATGATTTCGGTAGAAGGTGGGTTAGTGCCTTGCTGCTCTCCTTGCCGTGACATTCTGCGCGGCCTCCAGCGCTCTCAGGTGCGTCGATCTGAACCAATCTAACCCGCTCCTCATCCTGCAGAACGACGGTGTCGCCATCTATCACGTAGCTGATCCTCGCGGTGAATTTGAGCTGGTGAGGTCTTCTGTTTACCTTACGGTCGGCAGGCTCATTCCTTTGGATGTCTGTGCCGAACAGTTGTATCAATGCGATTGGTGCAGCAATCGTGAAAACCGTCAAACCGACGATCGTGGCCGTTCTCCTTCGAACACTCAGGTTGAACTTCCTCGTTATGACGATCCCTGCACCAATCAGGATAAGGCAGAACAGTATTGAAATTGCGGCATTCATCAGTGGGTTGTTGTCAATCTTGGGATGTTGCGTTCAATGCGATCAGGAACCCACCAGTTGCCTTCCCCCATAAGGCACATGAATGATGGTACAAGCACACACCTGACAAGCGTTGCGTCGATTAGGAGCGACGCGGCCAGGCCAAAGCCGATTTGCTTTACCAAGACTATGTCTGCAGTGGTGAATGCCATTCCCAACACGATCAGAATCAGTGCAGCACCTGTAACCATTGGAGCCGTGATCGCGAGTCCTAGCGCTGTTGCCCTGTCATTCTCAAAGCCCCGGCGGTGAAGCTCCTGAATGCGAGCAAGCATGAAAACTTCGTAATCCATGGACAGGCCAAAGAGAACTGCAAAAAGAATCACCGGTAAAGTCGAATC
>CAYTTD010000413.1:0-2348 GCA_964440595.1 uncultured Gaiellales bacterium | reverse complement strand
TGGCAAGACAACTGCGCCACGCGTAGTTATGGATAACTTCCCACCAGCGTTGGCCGGTAACACGAACGGAACCTATGCTGGCGACGTCATCAACGTAGGAAATGACACCATCGTTGGCGGAGAGCTTTGGATTGACTTCCCAACCTTTAATGCGGCTGGGGCATCCGTTGACAGAACCGACGCTGGAGGAATCCAGTCGATCCAGTCCGTAACGCTGTCGAACGGCAACGCATGCACCCAGTATGTCAACGGTGGTGGCACCACTGACAAGGACATGTTCCGCTGCCCAATGGGTGATCTTGCAAAGGGCAGCCGCATCGCCTACGAGGTTGTTGCGAAGTTTGCGACAACGGCGCAGGATGAGTACATCTACCCGAGTGCAACATTCCGAAGCTTCTCCTATCATGGAGACGGCAGCGATACATCAGGAGGAGCGTCAACGATACTTAACCCGAAGACGTCCGCTGATCTCGCAACGTCAGTCACTTCAGGCTCATTGTTTGGCCCTGATCACGTGACTACTCAGACGATCAAGATCACCAACAAAGGGCCATCAACTGCCAAGAACGTAGTGCTCACGGGTAGCGTGCTGGGCAATGGTGCAACCGGACAGTTCGACACGACCACGCTGCCTGGCACATGCAATGGCACCAAGAAGCCAACGTACACCAGGTGCTTCCTCGGTAACATTGATTCGGGGCAATCAACCTCGATCGAAGTGCCGGTCAAGGCAGGCACAACCAAGGGCGCACTCGGTGTTGAGTACAGCGCCTGGGCAGACGAGGTAGATCCGAACGAAGACAACAACACGGTTACTCACGTCGTCGAAATCGTGTCAGCAAGCGAGGTACCATTTGCTGACTTCAGCGCGGGCAAACTGAGCAAGGTCAAGCTGAAGAAGTTCGTCAAGAAGGGTGTAAGCACTTCAGCGACTTGCCCAGCGGCATGCAAGGTAACGGGTGAGATCCGACTCAGCCGCGAAGTTGCCAAGAAGCTTGGTTTCAAGGTTCGCGGCAAGAAAGAGTACATCGTGATTGGCACGGGGACAAAGACCACCACAACAGGTGGAAAGGTAGTCGTGCAGATCAAGGTAGTGCGCAAGTACAAGTCAAAGCTGACCCGAATGAGAATGAAAATCAAGGCTCAGCTTGTGATCACTGGCACGTCAACCGCTGATGGCTCAAAGGGTGCTTCAACAACAACTACAACAAATGTGACCATCAAGCGCTAAAAAAGCAGTTCGAAAAAAGTCGCATTTCAGAAAGCGGGCCTCAGATCAAATGATCTGGGGCTCGCTTCAATTTTGAGCGGTTTTCGAACTACAGGTTTGCTTGTCGTATGCCGATAATCATCTTGGGGATCTTGAATTGTATGCATAACATTGCACTCGGCAGGCCACACTGCCGAACACTCCTGCTCGCGCTTTTGTGCGTGGGATCTGTGCTGCTATGCCAGATGGCTCTGAATACCTCGCAGGCTCACGCTGCTGCACCAATCCTCATTCGCACTGAGGAGAGCGGCAATCTCGGCGTGCAAGCTGCGAGCATGGACATCCCTGCAGGGTTGATGGGGCAAACAATTACCACCGTCGAGAAGTGGCGCGCCGTGCGTGATGCAGGTGGCGGCGCGAACTGGAGAGTTCAGTACCTTGCAACGGCAGCCAACCTCTCTAACGGCGCGACCAATCTGGCAATGACAAACCTCCGCGTTGAGAACGCTCCGGAGCTTGGAACTTGGAGTACACCGTCGACCGTTACCTGGCGCACAGTACAGTCAGGTATTAATTCTGCGGTGGTCACTTCTGGCTATTTCAAGGTTCGAGTAATAATTCCTGCCGGCCAGGCACCCGGAGTTTATACCGGAGCAGGCTTACGCTTTCGCCTGACAAATGGAACAGTGAGCAACACAATTGACGTGCCTGTAACCGTTACCGTTAATCCGACTCTTCTTCGCAGCGAAGACACTGCCAACCCGGGTGTGCAGGTACCGGCCATAACGTTGCCAACAGGGGTTAAGGGTGAAACCAAAACTTCAGCCGAAACTTTCAGGCACGTTATCGCAGGTTCGACGGCGAACTGGACCGCTTCGGCGCGCATGACCGGCAACCTTATGGATGGCGCGACCTCTCTGGCATCGACTGCAATATACGCTGAGAATGCTCCGACACTTGGCACCTACCAGTCACTGGGCACAACCTGGCGAAACCTGCAGACGGCCATTCCATTAGCGAATACCGTGTCAGGTGCCTGGCATCTCCGTGTCGTGATTCCCACGGCTCAAGCGAGTGGATCCTACGCCGGAACTCTTCAAATAAGGGTGACAACCTCGGGCACCAGCAACACGATCAA
>CAYTTD010000412.1:0-2349 GCA_964440595.1 uncultured Gaiellales bacterium | reverse complement strand
GTTATCCCGTAGAAAGGGGCTGGCGCCCGGAAATCCCTCGTTAGACTTCGGCGGATGTGTTCCTCTGTCAGCCCGGAAGACGGGTAATCAGATATTCGGGTTAAGGGCAACCGACATCTCCGGTCGTAACAGCACCATTCATTTTTCACTGGCGAGCGATCTGGAGCCCCCCACCATTACGGTTGACAGGACAGACGGAACGACCATGAACAACAAGTTCACCGAAGTTCATGTGCTTGCCGACGACAAGCATTCTGGAACCGCATTGGTGACGGCCAAGATTGATGGCATGACGGTCGACACAGAGCTTGCATTTGGGATATGGAAGATCTCATCTGAAAGCGCGCTTGCCCCAGGACAACACCGGTTGCTGATAACAGCAACCGACCAAGTCGGGAACATCTCGTCACAAAACCTCATTTTTGTGATTGAAGACACACTTCCACCAAAACTGAATCTGACAAATGAATCGCCCGGAGAATCATCCCCGACCATAGTTGCCGTTGCCAGTGACGAATTAAGCGGCGTAAATCCTGACTCCTGGCTTGCCACTATCGATGGAAGAATGTTGACGATAGCTTCATCAGGCAACCGCCTGTTATTCAACACGGGCCCCCTTGCCGCTGGCAGCCACACACTACTGGTGTCAGTCTCAGACCGATCAGGGAACAAGGCTTCGAGGACTATGGCTGTCGAAGTCGCGGGGACAAGCATTGCAGAGCAGCTTGCGGGCGGCACAGGACTATTGGTTCTGGATTCCCCCGGCACGTCGGCACCCTGGGGTTCCACGGTCAACTGGTCGATATCTGCTTTTTCAGGTGGCCAACCATTAGCTGGACACAGAATCTGGCTGGAGATGCCCAACGGTAACGAGTCTAGCGCGGTAACTGACGCCATTGGCAATGCACACCTCCATGCCATCGCAACAGATAGCGGCGAGGTTACGATACGAGCTGACCATCCAGGTGTTGCACCGCTAAGGTCAATGTTCTCTGCAATAGATAGCGTACAGCCAACGCTTGACGCCGAACACCGGAATTCGATCAGCAATGCAGATGCCGTACTTGCCATTGAGTCAAACGACATGGAGTCAGGGATCAACCCCACGACTATAAGAACTTTGGTGGACGATGAAATTGTCATGGGCGAGACCCGCTCAACCGAACATGGCGTATCCACGATAATTCGCACCCAAGGTATGTCGCCTGGAACTCACCGACTGGTGGCCACCGTGCGAGACAACCGTAACAACGAAGCAACAACCATGCTCGTGTTCGAGGTAGCACAGCTACCTGCCGTCGAAACCAAATCCAACACAACTGGGCTCAGCATAATAAAGTCGCCACCGAGGCAGATTCCATGGGGATCGCACGCATCATGGCTGGTATCTGCCGTTCAACGAGGCACGCCGATAGCTGGTCAAAGGGTATATGCAACGATGCCGGATGGCACTGAAGTATCTGGCGTAACCGATGCGACTGGAACCGCGCTGATTGAGAGTAGGGTCAAATCCTCAGGAGACGTCAAATTTGCACTCTTCAACTCACCGATGCTGACAGCGTCAACCAGGATACTTTGTCAGAGGAAAGTGTCCCTATGGTCCAAAAAATCAAAGGTCAAGCGCAATTCACAAATCGTGCTATTTGGTCGAGTCACTCCGGGCGCCAAAAGAATTGTTGTTTCTGTTGAGGCAAAAGTGGGACGCAAGTGGTACGACATTGGCAAGACAGCACTGACTGACAAACAAGGACGATTCCGAGTATCCGTAAAGTCCTCAAAACGGGGCAAGGTTGCAATCAGGGTAGCGGTCGAGGATCAGGGAAATCTCAAAGGAGCCCTGAGCAATTCCCTGGTACTACAAGTTGTTTGACGAATATCGTTGGAAGGCACTTCCCGAGTGTCTCTGTTCGGCACCTAAACACAAGTCAACACCTGTTCGGGTGCCAGGGCGGTAACGGAAACGCCACTAGTGACACTCTGCTGTTCGATAGAGCGCAAAACAATTCGCTCGAGCTGATTTCCTATCAACAAAGCGGAAGCACCAACGGCAGCCATGTGCACCAGAGTAAACGGAAGACAAAAAACCAGTGCTGCAAACACAGTACCGGCAAAGCTGCCTGTTGAAGTGCCCGAAATTGCAGGAACGGTACCTGCAGTGACAATCAAATCGTAAAGAAATGCACCCGTCACGCACACGATGGAGATGGCCAAAGACGAGTTAAAGCGTCTTGAAATAGTTCCTGCAATTGAAACGGTTGCAATGGCGATTATCTGCCAAAAAACCCACACTCCAACGCCGGCCGTCAATGCTCCAAGTGTTACGGCAAGAATTCCAACCATGAGCGAGTT
>CAYTTD010000411.1:0-2349 GCA_964440595.1 uncultured Gaiellales bacterium | reverse complement strand
TGCCACACGTAACCTCGTAGTTGATGGTGCCAGCCCACCGAGCATGGTCTTCTGCCGTGATTACTGCGTCCTGATCAGATCCAATCAGGGTAACGACATCCCCTGCCGCAACATTCTGATCAACTCCGGTATCCGCTCCGATCAGAAGAGCAAGATGATCCATGCTGACATTTCCAATCATGTTGTACCGGCTCCCGTTGACTATCGCCTGCCCCTTGTTCGAAAGCGAGCGCATCACGCCGTCGGCGTAACCGATTGGCACTTCTGCGACGATTGAATCAGTCTGTGCCATCCACGTTCTGCAATACCCAACAGATTCACCAGCCCTGATCTTTTTGACGTCAGCTACGACGCTGCGAAGGCTCATTACCGGTTTAAGCCCCCACTCGTCTGGTGAATCCTGCATGGGCGACATTCCGTACGTTGCAAGGCCACTCCTTACAGCATCAAAATGGGTTTCTCTTGAAGAGAGGATTGCACCGCTGTTGGCTGCATGGGCAATGATTGACGGCCGCAATTCGCGAGCCAAATCAACCAGTGTGCCAAATTTTTTCGTCTGTTGATGCATGAATGTCTGGTCCGGATCCTCAGACGTTGCAAAGTGAGTCATGATACCCAGGTTCTGAACGTCATCAATATCAGCGAGCCTGTGAAATGCATCGGATAGTGACTCTGGAGGAAGGCCCCAACGCCCCATTCCAGTGTCGAACTTGACGTGCACTCCCAAATTGTTTCTTCCACCTGTTCTGCGAGCACGTGCGGCGCGCCCTTGCAGAACACTTGCAAGCGACTCGATCATCTCCTGGCTCAGTACCGTAATCTCCACACCAAGCTCAAGCGCACGCTCAATTCCGGCAGAACCAAGCGGCCCCATAACAAGTATTGGCACCCTTACTCCCTGCTGACGCAGGTGCCATGCCTCTGAGACCGTGGCAACACACAGCCTGCTCACGCCCTCAGAGACTACAGTTTGAACAACTCCGTCTACGCCGTGTCCATACGCATCCGCCTTGACGACAATCCACAGATCGCTGGAGGTGCGCTCACGGAGGGTAGCGATGTTATGCCTGATTGCGGAGTGATCAATCAGGCACTCTGCGCGCACAGGGGTATAAGCCGCACTCAAAGTCATGATCTGAGACCCTTTTCATGTCCATCCAATGCATCTGGCAGGTAACGAACGATGTCGGATGCCACGACACCCGCCTGCGCGTACTCCGAGGCAGCAGCTGCCGCTGCCAACCCGCTAGCTGTTGCTGCACAAGCGCCCGCCATCAGTGTGTCGAGCCCCCGGGCAAGCAACGCTGCACAGGCTCCGGCCAACACGTCGCCAGAGCCCGCAGTTGCGGCAGCAGTATCGGATCTTGCAACAAGGAAGTCACCACTTGGCAACACGACCAACGTGTCTTCTCCTTTTAGCAGAATCGTGCATCTTGTCTTTGCTGCGGCATCACGGGCAGCCTGTAAGCGGTTCTGCTTGACCCACCCCTTGTCGAGGTTGAGGAGCTGGGCGAGCTCTCCCTCATGGGGCGTCAGCAGAGTTGGCGCCCCGTCACGCGCAGCGAGGGCATTTGTGTATCCGGCAAATGCGGATATGCCTTCAGCGTCAATCACCAACATGGGTGCGTTCCTCAGGATCCACCTTGCGAGGGCCTTGACCTGATCAGATGATCCAACACCTGGTCCAAATACAACAACATCAGCACGGCCTGCAACCGACTCGATCCGCTCAGCCGCTGCAACGGTTAGCCGCCCTGCCTCATCCGCAATGGCACCTCTGAACTGAACCTCGGGCACCTCAATGTCAAGCGGGCCGGCAATGGGCTCTGGAACAATGCCCCACACCACGCCGGCGCCACTCCTCATCGCTGCCGTGGCCGTCAACCTTATGGCGCCAGCCATTCCAACAGATCCGCCCACACAACACACTGTGCCCGAGTCGTACTTGTTGCCAGCACGGTCTCGTGGCGGAACAAGCTGAATGATGTCTGGCGTTGCAATTCCTTGATGAACAGGCTCTTCCACCGCGCGTGGAATACCAATGTCAACCGCCTTTACCCGACCTGCACAAAATCTGCCGGGAGCAACCGCCAACCCGATCTTTGGTCTATGGAAGGTCACAGTCAGGTCGGCAAAGACGGAGGTGGACTCGATGGTTCCTGTTGATGCGTCAACTCCGGTAGGCACATCGAGAGAAACAACTGGCAACCTCGAATCAGCAATAGCGCGAATGGCAACCTCGATATTGGGGCGCGGCGCACCGGTTACGCCTGTGCCAAGCATTGCATCAACAACCAGGTCATACCCATTAAGAATGGACTTCCACTGGGTTGCATTTATGCGCTCAAC
>CAYTTD010000410.1:0-2355 GCA_964440595.1 uncultured Gaiellales bacterium | reverse complement strand
GACTCGATATTTGCCTTGTACATTGCATCTGCGAACGTCTTCACCTTCATGGCTGAGGGGTCACGGCCATCAAAAAACGAGAGAGTCCCGGCAAAGATTGCGCGTGTACCCCTGAGATAAGCCTCCTGGGTCTTGATGTCGCACTGCAGCGCCGAGGTTTCTCCAAGCATCACTGGCTTGCCATGACTTGCAAATTCCTTAGCCGTTTTGAGGTGCACCTCAAGCTGAGCTGGATCAGCATTTTTTCCCTTTGGGTAATCGTGGAGGATCAGCAGATCAACCAGGTCTGCAATGTTAGACGGTGATGCCGGACCTTTTGTGAATGGCATCAGCCCAACGCTGATCAGGTGATTTCTGTCGACCTCGCGAATTGCACCAGTCAGCGTACTGACCCATCCTCGCATGGCATCATGCGCTGCGGAACCTCGCACGCCGCGCTCAACGGCCTGAACAAAATTAAGGTTGCCAAATAATCCGCCGTACCAACGCGCGTCAGGGCTCTCTGCCACGTAAGGCTCGCTGGTCAACTCGTAACAGAGGATTGCGGGAGAGTCAGCAGATGCACCCGCGACACCTCGCCAAAACTCGGCCTGCACCTTCCATCTCTCGCCACCCGACAAGGCGTCATACCAATCGGGAGCCCCATTTATCTCCCACACAAGGTTGCCAGTTACATCCAGCTTTAGATCCAGGCGTTCAGCCTCGGCAACAACATCCCTGTATGCATCAATAGCGCTCTGCTTGACCACAACTCCACCGTATTGGCTGCGCTCAACAAAATCATGGAGCTGAAGGAAAATGCGCAATGTATTTGCGCCCAATCTTTTCGCAGTGGTGAAATCACTTCGAACCTGCGCAAAGTTTTCACTTGAAGGATCCCGAAAGTAAATTGAGGTGCCAAGGCTCCCGTTGGATGTGTGATTGAAGCCAAAAGGACGAAACTCTCGCCCACCAAGCGTTAGCTGTTGACCGCGCGTCTGAACAATTTTTCCGGCCTCGGCGGAAGCGTTACTCTTCGCTACAGCCGCTACAACACTTATTTGCATCTTCGCTCTTTTCTTGTTGGCAAGGGTTATGGATCTTACCGCATACCGGGGCAAACCCAGACCACGGTTTCGACAAGGCCGGATCCAGGTATCACCCACTTATTCCGATCACAATTACCACCATGTGGACTATTGCAAGGTAACTTAGAGATGCACGAGATTCCGCCAATAATCAAAGGAGAGCTGTTAGCGCAGGGGTTCACCGAAGCTGATCTATCGACGCTTTCAACCGAAGGAGCTGTATCGATTGACAATGGAGGAATAACGATAAACGCGGCATTCATGGACGATGGAACCCTGCAGATATCAGGTGCTCAAAGCAACACGAATGTGACCGTATCAACTTCAATTCCGGAAGACAGCATCGTAATGGACGTACTAGCTGAATCGTCTCCAGAGATGCGTGAGCAACTTGAGACAGAGATTCGCAACCTGGAGGAAATGATAGATCAGGATCTCGATGGCGATGGCATTGTTGGGCATCCGGACAACCCCCGAGCTGATACGACTGTTAAATCGTCCAATCCCGCTCCATCAACTTCGCCATTCATCGCCGGCGACTCCAGCAGCAACTCGCTCAAATTTTTTGTTGGTGCGGCTGCCGCAATTGGAGTTGTTTTGCTGATCGCATACCTTACTTACCTATAGCCGGATCCGGCCTTGGGTACCCGCCCATTCGCTCTCCCAGCCAAGTTACAGATGGCAGCCATGCGTCTACGAGGAGTTCTTGCGCATGACGCGAACCGGGGTACTCAGTCAGCTCAGACTTTTCAACACCTGCAGCCTCAAGCGCCATCTGCAGGTATCGAGCATCATTAACGGGAACTATCTCGTTGGTGCTGACAAATGCGCGAATTGGCGCGTCGGTCGCGTCAACGTGATCGTAAGGCGTCATATATGAATCGCCCATGAACACCGGCGCTGACCAGGTAACGGCAGCCTTCACTCGAGATCCTTCTTCATCTGACCCCTCGCCCACAGTTGCAGACAACGCAGCAAGGTTGCCCCCTGCGGATGAGCCAACGACTGCGACTCGACTTGTATCAATCCCGTATCGCTTTGCCCTGCGCCGCAAATATTTGATCGCCTTGAACACGTCGTCGCGACACGGTCGATACGAGTCGCCTTTCTTGAGGCGATAATTGATTGTTGCTGCAACCCACCCGCGCTGCGCAAACCAGTGCTGGTAGAGAGCCATGTGACTCTTGTCACCCCACTTGAAGCTACCTCCGTGAATTAACACCACGAGGACTCGCTTGCGAGACTTTGTGGTTGGCACATAGATGTCCATTTGATTGCGCTTGTGCTT
>CAYTTD010000409.1:0-2356 GCA_964440595.1 uncultured Gaiellales bacterium | reverse complement strand
AGCGTTAGCAGCCAGAAGCGCCCCTTGATGTATCCACAAGAGTTGAAGCTCCTGTCGAGAGATCAGCAGATCGTTGCAATTTCTGGAGCTGGCCTATACCCCGCACTGACACAGAAGGCGTTTGATTACAAAGGCCCCGCATTCCTGAACCGCTTAGCACAAACAAGCGCCAGCTTCAAACGGTTTTTCACCTCAAACAAGTCGCCAACCAAAGCTGACTTTGATCTCTTTCGAGTCAAGGGTGAGTTCGAGGCCATTATCTCCCACAAACCCCAAACCGATTTGCACTCCGCTGCGATCACAAATACAATTCAACCCAATCCAGTTGAACGTGTAACGCTGGACGAAAGTAGGCTTATCGCCGCGCTGAATGAGAGCATTCCAGATGTTGGCGATATGCCATCGATAGAGGCTTGGCTCGCGGCTGTTGAACTGGAAATGCAGGTCGCTATCCGCACCGCCATTAATCCGTCCAAGGAGATTCCATCATGAGTAGCGTCAATCAAGTGGCTCACAGCGAAGTATTGAAACAATGGTCCTATCGGCTGGAAGATGAAGCCTATCGCATGTCGCTGTTCGAAATCAATCGGGGATTCAGCTTTCCGAGCCGCAGGACAAACGAACGCGAAGACATGCTTTTGCCATTCCGGGTGGTCGATGATGCATTCTGGAGATCAGAATCTGGTGGATTCGACCTGGCCATCCCTGATGAGAAGCTCGCAGCGGTTGCCCGCATCGATCAGTCGGGCGCCAGCGAAGTCTTCGCGGATGGTCGCCCCGCTGTGGCACGGGTTGGTATCGTAGCGCCGGGCGCTCATGTGTTCCTGACGGAGCGGATCGACGACGCTCACGCACTCCACATGGGTGCTCGAGCGTCGGCTTTTGTTGTGCCAAGCGTGGCCGACATCGAGCGCGTGGCCAAGGCGTTAACAGACGTCGATCCGTCGTTATCCATCACAGTGCTCTCAACGTCGTTGCCGCCCGGAGTGACCCAGATTGAGGGGGTCAATGTTTTCGACCTGCCGCGCTGGCTCGAAGGGATGAACATCCCGCCAAGCACAACGCCCCATGGACTGGAAGGGGCGTTCGGCGGCAGACTTACCCAGCAGCTTGCCAGTGACGCGCTGCTGGTTAAGCCCGAAGTGGCGTGGGTGTCGCCTTGGACTGAAAGCACCGATGGGCAGATCCTTAGAACAGTGGTCGGCCGCAGGGGCGATCATTTGTTCTCAGGGACTCAAGTGATGGCGGAGGCAAGGAGGCTGCGGTTGTTTGGTCCATGGAGCCCAGAATGTCAACAATGGAGGAGGCCAGTGACCATGCAAAAGCGCTGCTTGCCAAGGTCGCGCCGAGCCAAGGTGGCAATGGGCCAACGGTTGCACCGATTCAGGCAGGGGCCGGTGAAATTTCTGGCACCCAGCACGCCGACGTTCCGATCTCCAAGACAGAGGAAATCCTTGCGGAGCTGAAGAAATCTTTCATCATCGCTGGTTCGAATTTTTACCTGCGGGACGACAAGAAGATCCTCGCTTTCGTGGACGATGGTGGGTTCATTCGTACCACGCTGGAGAACAGCGAAATCATCAAAAGGATGTTGGATCTGGCAGAGGCCAAAGGCTGGCCCTCGGTCCACCTCGCTGGCACTGAAGAGTTCCGGCGCAAGGCCTGGCTAGAGGCTCAGTTGAAGGGCCTCAAGACCACAGGCTATGAGCCCGATGGGTGGGACCAAGACCAGCTCACCAAACGCCTTGAAGTCATGAAGGGCGGCAACTCTGTGGGCGACTCTCGGTTGGTCCAGGAGGCCCAGCAGCAAAGCGCGCCTTCATCAACACCAACACCTGCCAACGTCGTCAATATCAACAAGGCGCGGACTGAGCGCTACGCCAAGCCAGTGGGGGCATTACTCAAGATGGTGGGGGCTAGTGATTCTGATACAGAGCACACACTCGACGTGCTTGCAAAAAAAGTTGACCCCAAGCGCGCCTATGTCGGCGAGCTGCTTGATCATGGTGCAGCCCCTTACAAATTTGATCCGAAGCAGGCGCCGAATTATTACGTGCGGCTCAAGCTCAATGATGGAACGGAACAGACGGTCTGGGGCGTGGACTTTCCTCGCGCCCTCTCCGAGGCGCATAGCGGATTGCCAGAGCCCGGTGACTATGTGTTTGTGGGCTTCGAGGGCAGCAAGACTGTCCGCGTTCCGAATCCTCAAAACGATGGTGAATGGATGGAGACCAAGCGCAACGAGTGGCTGGCAGAGCGCGTGCGTGATCTGCCGGCGCGCCTGCGGAATCAAGACCAGCAGGCTCAAGGGCAAGGGTTCGATCCCGCCCCGGTAGCGCCCCCGGTCGACCAGCAG
>CAYTTD010000408.1:0-2359 GCA_964440595.1 uncultured Gaiellales bacterium | reverse complement strand
AGAAACTATTGTGGCAAACCGTGCAGTATTGAGAGAAGAGTTGGAGGGGCTCGTTCGCGACGCCAAGATCATTCTCGAATCATCAGAGGATGGCAACCGTTGCTGGCTACCCGACATGTTGACCATGGAGCGCCGCCTGGCGCGCAACGTGGCATCAATGTTGGCGTCGCAATCAGGTGCCGTTGGCAAGACAACCACCAGTGACAAAATAGTTGAGCTTGGTGGATTCTCTCCAAATGAAGGGCAGATGACTGCCATTGACAATGCAATACACAATCGAATCTCGCTGATAACGGGTCTACCAGGTACGGGTAAGACAACGCTAATCAAGCTACTGCTTCATATTCTTGAAAAGAACGGAGTCAAGAGTCAGGACATTGTGCTTGCGGCACCAACGGGCAAAGCGGCAAGGAGGATGCAGGAGGCAACAGGGCGAGAAGCCAGCACCATTCACAAGCTGCTTAAGTGGGACCCTTCAAACGGTGGGTTTGTTCATGACGAGAATGATCCGCTGCACGTTCGCTTCGCAATCATCGACGAGACCAGCATGGTGGATCTACGTCTCGCTGATGCCCTGATACGGGCCGTTGGGAAGAACTGTAACCTGATTCTGGTTGGTGATGCAGATCAGCTTCCGCCGGTCGGAGCCGGCAAGGTGTTTGAAGACCTTATTGCGTCTGGAATGATTCCGTCGGTTCGTCTCACCGAGATATTTCGACAGGCACAGAAGTCGTTGATTGTTCGCAACGCCCATCGCATCGTTGCCGGTGAGCGTCCCTACTCAAATCCTGCCAAGGCCGCTGAGGACCTAGGTATCGAAGTAAGTGATCTGAATGAAGATTTCTTTTTTGTTCATCGCGAAGAAGCCGAACAGGTTGCGGAAACAATCGTACAGTTCGCAGCATCGCGTATTCCTCGAAAGTACGGACTCGATCCCGTAAAAGATGTCTTGGTGCTCGCTCCCATGAAAGCTGGACCATGTGGTTTGGAGGAGCTGAATCGGCGTATGCAGCGCGCGTTGAATCCCGATGGAGCTTACATTGGTATCAAAGGTTTTAGGGTTGGGGATCGGGTGATTCAGACTCGCAATGATTATCAGCTTGAGATCATGAATGGCGAGGTTGGCAGAATCATTGAGTGGAACCGCGAGGACGAAGAAGTTGTAGTGGACTTCCTGGATCGCAAGGTGCGATTGAAGACCTCTGATCTTGAGTCGTTTCTTTCAGCGTGGGCGATTTCGGTGCATCGTTCGCAAGGCAGCCAGGCAAAGGCTGTTGTGTGCGCGGTGGCGACGAGTCACTGGATAATGCTGACCAGGTCTCTCGTAAACACAGCGATTACACGAGCGCAGGAGCTTTGTGTGTGCGTGGGGCAGGTAAAGGCAATGGCACATGCAGTGCGCACGCTTGACGCAAAGGTGCGCTACACAGGATTAGCGGAACGGATTCAGCGCTCGGTAAAATAACTCTGGAACGATTCTTTCATTCTTCTTCGAGTTCCGAGACAGCTTCATCCATGCTGTCTTCAACCTTCTCATTGGAAGCCGATTTCAACATGTCTGGCGGTGCCAGGGTTTGCTCTCCGACGTTTCCATCTTTGCAGGACGCAACAACCCAGCCGTAATCCTCCCCGCCCTTTTCAGCGAAGCCCGCAAAGGAGGTCGATGATGCAACACCGATAATCGAGTCGCCATTGCCCTTCCAGTCATCAAATACCATGATTGATACCCGGCCAGTGCCATCAGCGCATGGGATTTCAAGCGCGTCCGGTTTGGAGCCAACCTTTATGAATGAAGTATCACTTTCAACTAGTTCCTGCAGTGCTTTCTCCAGCTGTGCTTCGTCCTCGCTCTGAAGAGACTTGTCAAAGCTTTCGTACTTGGCTCCGTCGCCAAGATCTTCGGACAGCTCATTCAAAAGTTCTGCCTGCGATGCAGCAGATGCGGTGTTGTTCGCGGTCTTGCCGACTTTCGTTGGCTTGGTTTTCGACTCTTTTTTTTCGGAGTCGCCGGAGTCTGTACCGCATCCGGTCAAGGTAAAAATCGTGATGAAAAGAACAACTGCTGCTGTTTTGGTGTGTGTCATGCGTGACACACTACCCTTCGAATCGGTCCCCTAATCCAGTTGACCAGATTTTGGGAAATCATCTAGTAATAATGCGGCTTTCCAGCTCTTCATAGTGTTCAAGACAAAGCAGAAACGTTCTTAGAAGGGCAAGCAGAATGATGACGATGGTGGAAACGTACAACGCGTTGGTTACCGCCGGTGAATAGGTGTGGTCCATAAGGATTATCAACAAAGGAATGGCAGCCATTGCCATCGCAATCAAGGTGCTTCTAGCCAGGTCCCGCGCCATCGGC
>CAYTTD010000407.1:0-2359 GCA_964440595.1 uncultured Gaiellales bacterium | reverse complement strand
GAAGGTTTGACGGGCGCTGTGAATCCGGCCGAACGTCGGCGTTCTTAGGCGGCTTTCTCGCCGCGTGACCGATGCTTTTCAGTAAACCCACAATTTCAAAAATGGCACGAATCTGAATTTGTGTCCAGTTGATGCCGCCGACCTTGTGTGTGGTTTGTCGATGATGGGAATCGGTGGTACCTTCAAAAAAGGGATGGAGGTAAGCGGACATGGACGTGTCACGCATGGTTGGAAAAGTCGTAACAGGCACCTACTCGCCAAATGGTCATGGAAAGGCATTGAGAGGGGCCGAGGCAGGCGGTGTCGCTGCAAGTGTTCCCAAGGGTGCTCGGAATCTCGATGGTCCGGATGTGCTAGAGGGTGATGAGCTACTCAGTAGGAGCGAGTTGATTTCGCGGTACCCAAAACTCGAACACGGGTTGCGGCCCGTTGACCCGGGGGATCCGCCACCGGGTGTTACTGTAGAAGATCGTGATGGGGTACGTGTGGTCTCAGTAAACCTGCATGGTGGTGTGCCGGGTGAGACTGAGCTGAAGCGACCAAACGAAAACATAAAGGCGCTCCGCGATATTGCAGCATACGTGCAATCAGTTGATGCCGACGTGGTGTTGGTGCAGGAGCTTAGACAAAGCGACGATGGTGATACGGGTCTTCCGCGCCAGGCAGACATCCTCTACCACCTTATGGATGCTGACGCGATGGCGTTTGGCGCCGCAACGGAATCCAACCTTCAAGACAGTGACGTTGCGATTGGCAACGCAGTGTTTACGCGTAATGGTTATGAGATCAACCGTTCAGCCAATGTTGACCTTCGTAATACGATGCCTGACTCAAACAATGATGGCGAGCTTCTTGAGTGGGCCAATCGCAGCGCAACAGTTGCATCCATCGTAGACCCGAGTGGCACGCCGGCGCTTACCGCTATTTCCACTCACCTTACGGTCGCAGGGGCTAAGCCTCAAGGTGGGGATGGGGAGCCAAACGTTGAGGTTGGTAACGACCTTCTTGCGTATGAGCTGGCACAGATCGAACAGGTTGTCGAAGACATCGCAGAGGACGGCAGCTTCGAGTATCACAGTGCCAGATCGCGTACCGAAGCAACCGGTAGCGGATATGCATCGAACGCAATCGTGGTCGGCGGCGACTTCAATGCAGTCCAATCAACGATTGACAATGCACTGGACGGTGCAACTCTTGTTAACTCCATGGATCAGCTTGATGAGGCGGGTCAAGAGGCGGCAGGCATTGAAGAGAAGACGATTCTCGGGCACGACATTCGCATTGATCACCTATATATGGCTGGCTCAGCCCAGGCAGTGCAAGGGGCCACGCACTGGATTGATTACTCTGGTAACCAGGATGGGCCTGCAACGGATCATGCCGCTGTCATGTGGGACATCACCGTCTAGCCTTGGGCACCGTTCGCCTGTGATCGAAGTATCAATATGGAAACCAGCAGCGACCACGCAATGCCAGCCAGAACGCCACCGAGAACGTCGGTTGGATAGTGCACTCCTAGCCACACGCGCGAGACGCTGACTGATGCGATAGCAGTCACTGCGAGAACGTATGAAACAATTCTGGTGCGATTTGTTGGTGCTGAATGACAGTGGATGATTACGAGCGCCGTCACAATTACCGCGGTGGAATTCATTGCATGGCCACTGGGGTAGGCAAAGCTGTTCAGTGAGTCAGCGGCATTCCAACCATCAGGGCGAGGCCTGGCAAACAGCTCCTTCAATGGGTGCACGAGCAGAAATGATCCCCAGGCTGAGACGTTCAGGTACAAGGCGGCATCGAGGTGCCGACGCAGCATCAATGGCACTGTGAAGACTGCACACAGCATCGCCAATGTTGGCGTCGACGCAACGGTTGAGACAAATACAAAAAAACCGTTCATGAAAGGCAAGTGATCTACTGCCAAAGCATGGAGCCAAATTCGAGCGGATTTGTCTGCGGCGTCGGTTGTGCCTAGTGTCACAATCACGCTGAGCGCAATAAACGCTGCCGATGTGATCCCTGTTAGTACCCATGAGCCGCGTCTCATTCTTGGCACGTTATGCTTTTCTGGCGACCAGGATGCAGACGTCGCCGTGTGGGCTGATGTCTGACTCGCTAAACCGCCATTTGCTGTCGACAGATGCAGACAGTCCAGCTGCAGAAAGGCAATCAATCATCATTGGAATGGTGGAGGGAGTATCGGTGATTGGATCCCACGAGGGGTCGTCCCGCTCATTCCACTCTTCCGGTATGTGCAGGTCGCCGTATACAAAAGTGCCGCCCGATTTCAGCGCGTGTTGAATTCTCCTGTAGAGCGCGAATTTGTCATCGTCTGAAATATGGTGAATGGCCAACGAGC
>CAYTTD010000406.1:0-2372 GCA_964440595.1 uncultured Gaiellales bacterium | reverse complement strand
TGAGAAGAACACAAGCTATGACCTGTTTGAGGTGGTACTTGTTGACAATGCCTCAACGGACGAGACACCGCAGCTTCTTGGATCGCTTGATGGCGACGTCAAAATTATTCGCAACGAAAAGAATCTTGGCTTCAGCAAGGCATGCAACATGGGAGCCATGGCGTCAGACGGCTCGATTGTCATTTTCCTGAATAACGATACTGTGCCTCAAGCCGGTTGGATTGATCCGCTTGTCGATACGCTCACCACCGACACCGGCACAGGAATCACTGGTTCAAGGCTGCTCTTTCCTGATGGAACAATTCAACATGCTGGAGTCGCCATAGTCTCTGATGCATCAAACGATATGAGCATTGCTCCAATGCACCTTCATTACCAGCAGCGAGGTGACACAGAAGGTTCGCTAATCCGTCGCAGAGTGTCTGCTGTGACGGGCGCTTGCCTGGCAATTACCCGCGAGTGCCTGCTCGATACGGGGGGATTCGACGAAAGGTTCTGGAACGGGTATGAAGATGTGCACCTATGCCTGGCTGCCCGAGCGATGGGATGGGAGATAACCTACGAACCGTCCAGCGTGCTCATTCACCATGAATCGGTTAGCGGGCCCGAACGATTTCAACGTCAGAAAGACAACCTGACGATGTTGTCTGAGTATTGGGAGCCGCTGGTTGATCCTGAATTTGTATACACCGCGGAAAACGATTTGATATCGACTAATGACACTGGAGTGGTTGGCATGAAACCCGAAACACTGGATTGCGAGTTCACAAGCTATATCCAAGGCGCAAAAGATCAGACTCAAGTGCGCTGGTAATTTCTCGCGCATCCAACGGCGACAGCTCGGTTCGCCATCGACCAATGGATGAAGCGGCATCACTGCTCGTCATGTGATGACTGAATCCAGCACGATCAGCAAGAACTTTCTGCGCGTCGAGAAGAACACCGATCCAGTCGCCAATTCGTCTGGCTTCATCAGACAGATTTTCAACCATGTCTTCATACCTGACCAGGATGGAAGAAGTGTTGTTACCGAAAGTCGGCAACCTCTGCTGCATGCCTTCGATGAAAGCACGTACGTACTCGTCTTCGCTCGCAAACCGATTACGACCAAACCCCTGAACGCCTCGGCGGGCATTGAATGCCCGGATGCTCACCAAAATATCGCGCGGGTCACGAACCAACTCTATTACGTACACTTCCGGAAGCACTTGCTGAAACAGGCTGATGTCACTGGTCAACAACAACTTCTCGGCATACCATTTGGCTTCGGGATTATTTCGAGATACCTGCTCGCTAAATACCTTCCACATTTCGCGAATGGACTCGATGCGAAAGTCATGCTCGTCAACGATATTGGTGCCTGGCGGCGGCATTTGTCTGCAGAGGTCTGCCATTAGAGTCATGTGCCTGATCTCGAATGGGTAAGATCGGTCAAAGGCGATTCTCTTGTCAGTAGCCAGAAGCTGCATGAGTAAAGTGCTGCCGACCCGACCCTCAGGCATTTGCAATACGATTGGTTTCAACCCTGTGTCAATCGGCTGACTCACGTCTTCAACCACCGTTCTGCCGAGAGCCGCCGCGATTCAGCAAATGCCCGGCTGTACAGTTCTGCATCCATAGAGTTCAGTTCAAGAAGCTCTGACAACTCACCTGACGATAATTCATTTTTGAAATCCACGTATCCTGAGTTGTCGTTGATGTTGATATTGCGCCCGAGAAGTACCGGTTTTTTTCCCAGAAGCTCGGCAAGACGGAAGATCTCTGCATTCATGAATTCACTGACACCAACGAAGTCAAAGTCCGCAAGATCAAGCCCCCCCATGTACCACTGAGTGGCGTAGTTTCTGCTCGACTGATCACGTGCAAAGTCCATGAAGTTCATGCGCCCCTCGAACACATCAATATAGATCTGGTCTACCTCGGGCCCCGGAGGATTTCGCACCTTGTGGTGGTAGTCGCTGATCAGCCGATCGATGGGGTCACGCAACCAGATCATCCTGAACCCCGCGTCGTGTTGTCCGGCACGAAAGTGCCCGTGGATTATTCTGGTCGCTTCAGTGATCGGGTCTTCAAGGTCCCCGCGGTACCAAACGCTTAATGCAGGACCAAACCATTGCCGCAAAACCGTGACGAAAGCGGTTCCAGCAGTCTTCGGCACGTGCACCGATTCAACGTCGACTTTCAACGCCATGCCGTGTTGTGTGGTCAGAATCTTTCCCAGATCATCCCGCGTTGATCCCATGGGCAATTATTCGGCGTTTTGAGACCGTCACGTGACGCAATCAGAACAGATTGAAAGTCTGCAAAGCCCGCAGTGTCCGCTACCACAATTCAACTGACGCGTGCGCAAGCAGGCCACGTTTATGATCACC
>CAYTTD010000405.1:0-2372 GCA_964440595.1 uncultured Gaiellales bacterium | reverse complement strand
ACTGCGTCTGGGGGCAAATCTCAAGGGGCATCTGAGTCATGAGTGCAGGACAATTGGCAGAAATACAGCATTTACCCATTGAAGATTTACACGTGGATATGGGTGCGAGGTTGATGCCATTTGCCGGGTGGCAGATGCCAGTAAGGTATCAGGGGGAGCTCGCTGAGCATAATGCCGTTCGAAGCTCCTGTGGAATCTTCGATGTAAGCCACATGGGACGCATCGTAGTAAGCGGCTCTGATGCTGAAGCGTACCTGCAGGGAATCCTTTCAAATGACTTGGCACGTATCCGCGAGCCGTTTCAGAGCCAGTACACGTTGCTCCTTAATGAGCAAGGCGGCATTGAAGATGACCTGATAGTGACAAACATGGGTGACCAGTCATGGTTACTTGTTGTGAATGCGGCAAATCGCGACAAGTGTCTAGAGAAACTCATGGAAGCACCTTCAGGCGTAAACGCCAGCGACCAGTCGCGAGACTCATTCATGTTTGCTCTGCAGGGGCCAGAGGCGTTCAAAGTGTTTGCAGCTCATATCTACGATGCAAGTGCAGTCAAACGTTTCTCGGCACTGCAATTCAATTGGAACGGGCATCTGCTTCTGGTTAGTCGAACTGGCTACACCGGCGAGGATGGATGCGAGATCATTGGTCCAGTTAACGCGGCCGCTGAAGTTTGGCAAACACTGACAGATGACGAACGCGTTACGCCTTGTGGCTTGGCCGCCCGAGACTCGTTACGCCTCGAAGCGTGTTATCCACTTCACGGCACTGATATCGGGCCAGATACTCCAGCCATTGGTGCCGGTTTGGGCTGGGCATGCGCGAAAAATCATGCGGGCGTCGGGTCGCAGGCAATTGCAGAGCAGCGCACTAACGGAACATCAAAAAAATTGTCTCGCATAATCTGTAATACAAAGGGCATTCCGAGAAGTGGCTGCCCTGTATTACTTGATGATGAAATAGTTGGAGAGGTTACCAGCGGTACTTTTTCTCCGACGCTGAAAGTTGGAATCGCCCTGGCATGGGTATCCAGTGATGTCGTCACACCTGAAAAGAAGGTAGCCATTGACGTGCGAGGGCGTAGTATTGAGGGAGTCATCAAACAGGATCCCTTCTACAGTGGATTGTGACAATAGAGAGTAGGAGAAAACATGACCGATTCAGTTTCTGCTGATAAGTATCCCGCCGATCTGAGATATCACCCCGCGCATGACTGGGTGAGAGACCAGGGCGAGCTACTTGAGTTTGGCATCACATGGCATGCTCAGGATTCGCTTGGCGACATCGTCTTTTTTCAGCCGCCAGAGGTTGGTTATGTAGTCAAGGCTGGTGAGTCTTATGGGGAACTGGAAAGCGTCAAAGCAGTCAGTGACATAGTGGCACCAATGTCTGGAGAAGTTGTTGAGGTCAACACGGCGGTTGTTGACTCCCCAGAATTAGTAAATGCCGATCCGTACGGTGCATGGCTGGTTCGGGTTTCACCCAGCAGTCGGGATGAGGCAGAGGCATTGATGACCGCTGAGGATTACGAGCGAAGCCTTTAGAGAAGGCCAGCTTGTTTTGCCTATGCTCGTCGTGCTGCAAGCCACTCAGCTTCCCTTTCCATGATTCTTTTCTCTATCCGTGTGAGTGTCGAATCACTTACATCGAATCCAAACGCAAGCCTGGTTGCCTCGGGTGCAACTCTCCGATAATCGTGCCCTACTTCGATGAAAGCACCTCGTACGTTGATGTTTTGAGCGGGAATGTCAAGCAGCTCATTTAGGGCAGTTACCACTGGTACAAATGGCGCACGCTCCTGGTTGCTTCGTGATCGCGGTGACCCGACAATATGACGGCCAGCAATTCTCAGTGGATCATCATCCTGCACCACGTAGGTAACTGTTGGTTTGGATCCCGCGGCATGAGCATTGACCAATTGTTCATGTCCGTTGGCAAACACCACACGCGAGTCGTTACTAACGCCTGTGCTCCTAACAACTGCTTCGTCAAGAATTCTTCGTTGAGCTTTGGCAATGCCGGGAACCCCGAGGTATAGAGCCCCGCTTACTCCGTGATTTGCGAATCCTTCAATGCCGTGCTGGGCGAGTCCCTTCTGTGCTACCCACCCCCCAAAGCATAGCCCGTGATCAAGGATTCTGATTTGCCTTCCGCTTGTCTTGATGCGCTCAAGAATTCCATCAACAAGTTGAGCATGAGCCTTCGCAGCATCACCAATTCTTGGAAGTGCAAATATTGGATTGCTGTTGGTGGTTTGAATTGCTATCGAGGTAATCGCGCCGTCGCTCATGAATTCGGCGCTCAACGGCACAAGTGGATTGATTCCGCCGGTTGCCACTGGCTGGATGGCAAGTATTGCGCCATCACGATCG